>NZ_JBFUGT010000225.1:0-10733 GCF_056402775.1 Rhodococcus sp. P3_B8 | reverse complement strand
GTACTTCAGTTCCACGTTGTCCTTGTCCGCGGCATCCTGCGCGCCCGTGCGGATCAGGTCCCAGAACGTGTCGCCCGGTGCCGCGTGCGTGACCATTGCGATCGTGATGCGCGGGGTGTCGGCGGTGCCGGCGCCGATCCCGGACCCGCTGCTGTCCGGCTTGCCTCCGGTGCTCGAGCACGCCGCGAGGCTCATCACCAAGGCACTCGCGCAGGCCAGTACCGCCACGCGACGCCGGTTGGGGAAGTTCATCTGCTTTTCCTCTCGGGGGGACGAACGGCCCGGTGACGTCTCGGCCGTGTGCCTTAGATGTAATACGCGTCACACCCGAAAGTCAATAGTTTGTCTGGACATTAGGACCACAGATCAAATGAGCGGACATGGGTGTCCCCGCAGACGGCCCGGAAATCGAGCAGATGGGTGGACGGATGCAGGCGCGCTCAGCGCGTGACCGCTGCCCCGGCGTCGCGCGGCAGACGCAGCGTGTCGACCACCGTGCACAGCATCAGCAGGCCCAAAAGAACGAAGGTCCAGGAGTATTCGGACCCGAACCMGTGCTCGGACGACGTCGCCAACGGCGTGAACGCGGTGAGGGCGAGCGCCGCGACCGCGATACCCAGACCGGCCACCAGTTCCTGCACGGCAGCGTTGAGAGTGTTCGCGTGCGTGAGGTCGGCACGCTCGATGTCGGAAAACGCGAGACTGTTGTACGCGGTGAATCCGACCGAGCGCAGGGCCCCGCTCACGAAGAGGACCGCCGCGATGACCGGCATCGGGGTCGACGAGCTCAGGGCGGCGAGCAGCCCGAAGCAGCCGACGGACAGCAGAGCGTTGACCAGCAGGATCGGCCTGATCCCGAAGCGCCGCATCAGCGGCGTCGTACAGGGCTTGATGGCAATGTTGCCGGCGAACAACGCCGCGACGAGCAGACCCGCGAGGAACGGCGTCCAGCCGAAGCCGAGTTGGAACTGCAGCGGCAGCAGGAACGGCACCGCGGTGACGATCAGCCGGTAGAGCGACCCCCCGGTGACAGTGGTGCGTAGCGTGCGCACGCGCAGCACGCGGAAGTCGACGAGCGGGTGGGGCGTGCGGGCGAGATGGCGCACCGAGGCCGCCAGCAGAACGACCGCGACCACTCCCCCGATCGCGACTCGCCGCCAGTCGGTGCCCGTCACACGGATGCTCTCCAGCGCGATGAGGGCTGCCGCGATTCCCGTTCCGACTCCGAGGAGGCCCCGCCAGTCCAGCCTGCTCGTCGACCGCGAGCCTGCCCCGTGAACCAGCTTCAGGGACAGCAGGATTCCGAGAATGCCGATGGGAATGTTGATGACGAAGATCCATCGCCACGAGCCGACGGTGGCGATCGCACCGCCGAGCAGGGGCGCGATGACCGGCGCCGCGAGCGCAGGCCACGTGAGCAGGGCTATCGCGCGGACGAGGTCGCTCTTCGTGCTCGACCGCAGCACCGCGAGCCGCCCGACCGGCACCATCATGGCGCCGCCGACTCCCTGCAGCACCCGCATCGCGACGAGCATCGGCAACGAGACACTCGCCGCGCACCCGATGGACGCCAGCGTGAACACGGCGATGGCGGCCACGAACACGCGGCGGGTCCCGAACCGGTCGGCCACCCACCCGCTCGCGGGGATGAGGACGGCGACCGTGACCAGGTAGGCGGAGATCGCGATGTTGACGTCGACTGCGTCGACACCGAAGGACTCGGCGATCAGCGGGACGGCGGGCGCGATGATGGTGGCGTCGAGAATCTCCATGAAGAGGGCACCTGCCACCAGCAGGGCCATTCCACGGGGGAACGACGTCGCGCGCGCGGTTCTAGCGATCGACAACGGTCGTGTCGAAGTAGTACCGCGACGCTCGGTAGCAGTGGCTGCCGAACTCGACGGCGCTTCCCGAGTCGTCGAACGCGGTTCGGTTCATCGTCAGCAGCGGCGCCCCGGTCTTCTCGTCGAGCAGCGACGCCTCCGCCTTGCTCGCCGCTTTCGCGCCGATGCGTTGCCGTGCGAGACGGATGTGCACGCCGCGGGCACGGAGTGCGTGGTAGAGGCCGTGCGCCTCCAGTTCCTCGGGGTCCGGCGCGAGGTCCACCGGGATGTGGTTGGTCATCAGCGCCAGCGGTTCGCCGTTGGTACTGCGGAGGCGCCGGATGGATGCGACCTCGGCGCCGGGCTGCAGGTTGAGTTCGGCGGCGACGTCTTCGGCCGGCACGGATACCTGGTAGTCGAGAAGCTTGGTGGTCGGGCTCTGCCCCGCCCGCGCGAGGTCGTCGAAGAGGCTCGTGAGTTCGACCGGCCGATGCACGGCGCTCTGCACCACCTGGGTTCCGACCCCACGTTTGCGGACGAGCAGCCCCTTGTCGACGAGCTCCTGGATGGCGCGGCGCGTGGTGGGGCGTGACAGGTTCAGCCGCTTGGCGAGCGCCAGTTCGTTCTCGAAGCGGTCACCCGGGGCGAGTTCCCCGCCGATGATCGCGTTCTCGATCGTCTGCGCGAGCTGGAAGTACAGCGGAACCGGGCTCGATCGGTCGAGCTCGACTGCGAGTGGTGCACCCACGGACAACTCCGATCCTCGTGCGCGGGGCGACGTCGCCGTCGCCGATCTTTCCGGCAGTGTATGCGAACACTAACACCAGATTGACTTCAAGTAATAATGTCAGGACAAAGTCTTGACAGGAGTCGGTGAGGTGGAGCACAGTTTCAATCAGACCTCGGCGCCCTGCGCAGACCACCCACAACGACCTATTCGGGAGTCAGCCTTGACCACCATCCAGACGCATACCAACCGGAACGGATTGGACGTCCTCGCCATCGGGCGCTGCGGTGTGGACATCTACCCATTGCAGACCGGAGTCGGACTCGAACACGTCGAGACGTTCGGCAAGTTCCTCGGCGGAAGCGCGGCCAACGTCACCGTCGCCGCCGCCCGCCTCGGCTGCCGCAGCGCGCTCATCTCGGGCGTCGGCAACGACCCGTTCGGACGCTTCGTCCGCACGGCACTCACCGACCTCGGCGTCGACAACCGCTACGTCGGCATCGACACCGAGCACCCGACTCCCGTCACGTTCTGTGAGATCTTCCCGCCGGACGACTTTCCGCTGTACTTCTACCGCAAACCTGTCGCTCCGGACCTGCAGGTGACGCCGGCGGACGTCGATCTCGACGCGGTCCGCGACGCCAAGCTGTACTGGTCGACCGTCACCGGTCTGTCCGAAGAGCCCAGCCGCAGCGCGCATTTCGCAGCCTGGGAGGCCCGCGGACGCCGCACCCACACCGTCCTCGATCTCGACTACCGCCCGATGTTCTGGTCCTCCCCCGCCGACGCCACCGCTCAGGTGCAGCGCGCCCTCCAGCACGTCACCGTCGCGGTCGGCAACCGTGAGGAATGCGAGATCGCGGTCGGCGAGACCAACGCACACAAGGCCGCGGACGCCCTGCTCGATCTCGGCGTCGAACTGGCCATCGTCAAACAGGGCCCCAAAGGGGTCCTCGGGAAGACACGCACCCAGAGCATCACGGTGCCCCCGAACGACGTCCAGGTGGTCAACGGGCTCGGTGCCGGCGACAGCTTCGGCGGCACGCTGTGCCACGGCCTGCTCGCCGGGTGGCCGCTCGAGAAGATCCTGCGCTACGCCAACGCCGCGGGGGCGATCGTCGCCTCCCGGCTCGAATGCTCCACCGCGATGCCGACGGCCGACGAGGTCCGGGCGCTCGCCGATTCCACCACTTCGGAGGCTGTCAATGTCTGAAACTCTCGCTCACCGCGCAGTCTGCACGTCCTACGCCGACGTCACCGAGGTACGCGCGAACGACCCGGCCGCCATCGACCGCGCTTGGGCGACCCGGATCGCCCGGCCCACGRTCCGCGGTAACGGCCGGCTCATGATCGTCGCCGCCGACCACCCCGCCCGCGGTGCACTCTCGGTCGGCGACCGTCCGACCGCGATGAACAGTCGCACCGACCTCCTCGACCGCCTCCGCACCGCCCTGCGCAACCCCGGTGTGGACGGCGTGCTCGCCACCGCCGACATCCTCGACGATCTGGTGCTGCTCGGCGCGCTCGACGACAAGGTGGTCATCTCGTCGATGAACCGCGGCGGCCTGGCCGGCGCCAGTTTCGAACTCGACGACCGGATGACCGGCTACACCGCGGCCGGCACCGCGAAGGCGGGCATGAACGGCGGAAAGATGCTGTGCCGCATCGATCTCGACGATTCCGGCACCCTCTCCACCCTCACCGCGTGCGCCCAGGCGGTCGATGCGCTGGCCGAGGCCGGAYTGATGGCCATGGTGGAACCGTTCCTGTCGCGGCGTGTCGACGGCAAGGTCAAGAACGATCTCAGCGCCGACGCCGTGATCAAGTCGATCCACATCAGCCAGGGCCTGGGGTCCACGTCCGCGTACACGTGGATGAAGCTTCCGGTGGTCGACGAGATGGAACGCGTGATGGACGCGACGACGCTTCCGACGCTGCTGCTCGGCGGAGACCCGCAGACGGCACCCGAGGAGACGTTCGCGAGCTGGGCCAAGGCCCTCGCGCTGCCGTCGGTCCGCGGCCTGATCGTCGGACGCACCCTGCTGTACCCGCGGGACGAGGACGTCGCCGCCGCGGTCGACACCGCCGTATCCCTCGTTCACTGACGCACGCCGGAGAGGCCCACGATGAACAGCAAGTATTACGTGCCGGTCGGTTCCGCGGCCACCGGACCGTTCGACCTCGAGGTCACCCCCGAATCCGCGGGCTGGACCGAATCGAGTCTCCGGGTGCTCACCCTGGCCCCCGGCGGGTCGGCCGAACTCGCGTCCGGTGACGACGAGATCATCGTCGTGCCATTGGCCGGGTCCGCGGCGGTGTCGAGCGAGGGCACCGAATTCGCCCTCACCGGACGGCGGTCCGTGTTCGACGGGCCGAGCGACTTCGCCTACGTGGGCCGGGATTCGGCCTACACGGTGGCGAGCGCGACCGGTGGACGATTCGCCCTGTGCGGGGCCCGCGCGCGGCAGAAGTTCCCGTTCCGGTACGTCCCGGCAGCCGACGTCTCCGTCGAACTGCGCGGCGCGGGCAACTGCAGCCGCCAGGTGCACAACTTCGGCACCGCCGATCGCTTCGAAGCCGATTCGATCATCGCGTGCGAGGTCATCACTCCCGGTGGCAACTGGTCGTCGTACCCGAGCCACAAGCACGACGAGAACAGCGACGTCGAGTCGCAGCTCGAGGAGATCTACTACTTCGAGATCGCCGACGCCAATTCCACCGCAGTGGATTTCGGCGGAACCGGATTCGGCTACCATCGCGTGTACGGCACTCCCGAGCGGCCCATCGAGGTGCTCGAGGAAGTGCGCTCCGGCGACGTGGTCCTCGTGCCGCACGGCTATCACGGACCGTCGATCGCCGCCCCCGGACATCACATGTACTACCTGAACGTCATGGCCGGCCCCGGCGAAGACCGCGCCTGGAACATCTGCGACGACCCGGCCCACACCTGGCTGCGCGGCAGCTGGGAACACCAGACCGTCGATCCCCGCCTCCCCCTCCACGCACCGTCCGAAGGAGCATGACCGTGGTGTCCACCGCGCCGATGTCGGCGAGCAAGAACCCCAACGCCGAGGGCACCGTCCACCTCACGGTGGCTCAGGCAACCATCCGATTCCTCGCCAACCAGTACGTCGAGCGGGACGGCGAACGCACCAAGTTCTTCGCCGGCTGCTTCGGCATCTTCGGCCACGGCAACGTCGCCGGGCTCGGTCAGGCACTGCTCCAGGCCGAGATCGACGCCGTCGAAGCCGGTACCGAATCCGAACTGCCGTACGTCCTCGGGCGCAACGAGCAGGCGATGGTGCACAGCGCGGTCGCGTACGCACGCCAGAAGGATCGTCTGCAGACGTGGGCGGTGTCGGCCAGCGTCGGCCCCGGCTCGACCAACATGCTGACGGGCGCGGCGCTCGCCACCATCAACCGGCTGCCCGTCCTGCTCCTGCCCGCCGATACGTTCGCGACCCGCGCGAGCGCACCGGTCCTGCAGGAACTCGAACTGCCCTCGAGCGGCGACGTCACCGTCAACGACGCGTTCAAACCGCTGTCGCGCTACTTCGACCGGGTGTGGCGGCCGGAGCAGTTGCCTTCGGCGCTGCTCAGTGCGATGCGCGTGCTGACCGATCCCGTCGAGACGGGTGCGGCCACCGTCGCCATTCCGCAGGACGTGCAGGCGGAGGCGTTCGACTGGCCGGAGTCGCTGTTCGCGGAGCGCACGTGGCACGTGGCCCGGCCGCTTCCCGAGAAGTCGGTGATCGAGCGGGCCGCGGACGTGATCCGGTCTGCGAAGAAGCCGCTGATCGTCGCGGGCGGCGGCCTGATCTACTCCGGCGCCACCGAGGCACTGGCCTCGTTCGCCGAGACGACCGGCATTCCGGTCGGCCAGAGTCAGGCCGGCAAGGGCTCACTGCCCTACGACCACCCGCAGTCGGTCGGCGCGATCGGCTCGACCGGCACCACGGCGGCCAACGCTCTCGCCACCGAGGCCGACGTGATCATCGGCATCGGCACCCGCTACAGCGACTTCACCACGGCGTCGCGCACCGCGTTCAACAACCCCGACGTGCGGTTCGTCAACGTCAACGTCGCGTCGATCGACTCGGTGAAGCAGGGCGGCGTCAGCGTCGTCGCAGACGCCCGCGAGGCACTGGAGGCGCTCACCGAGGCATTGGGCGGCTACCAGGTTTCCGGCGAGTACCGTGCGCGCACAGCAGAACTCGCAGCTCACTGGGAGTCCACGGTGGACTCGGTCTACAAGATCGACGACGACTCGCGCGGACTGAACCAGAACCAGGTCATCGGTCTCGCCAACACGCTGTCCGATCCGCGCGACGTCGTCGTGTGCGCCGCCGGCTCCATGCCCGGCGACCTGCACAAGCTGTGGCGTACCCGCGACTCCAAGGGCTACCACGTCGAATACGGGTTCTCGTGCATGGGCTACGAGATCGCCGGCGGCATCGGCGCCAAGATGGCCTGCCCCGACCGCGACGTGTTCATCATGGTTGGCGACGGCTCGTACCTGATGATGGCCACCGAACTCGTCACGGCCGTGCAGGAGAACGTCAAGGTCATCGTGGTCCTCGTGCAGAACCACGGCTTCGCGTCCATCGGATCGCTGTCGGAGTCGCTCGGCTCGCAGCGGTTCGGCACCGACTACCGCTACCGCGGCGACTCCGGCCGGCTCGACGGCGACATCCTGCCCGTCGACCTGGCGGCCAACGCCGCGAGCCTCGGCGCCGACGTGATCCGCGCGAACACGGCCGCCGAGTTCACCGACGCCGTCAAGGTGGCGAAGGCCAGCGACAACACCACCGTCATCCACGTCGAGACGGACCCGCGAATCGCGGCCCCGGACAGCGAATCCTGGTGGGACGTGCCGGTCAGCTCGACCAGCACCCTCGACTCCACCCGGGCCGCCTACGAGACGTACGCGCAGTGGAAGAAGATCCAGCGTCCGTTCCTGCGCCCGTCCGGCAACTAACTCTCCCTCAGTAGAACTTTCGAAAGGATTTCCCGATGAGCGTTATTCGCGTCGGATCCGCCCCCGACTCCTGGGGTGTCTGGTTCCCCGAAGACCCGCAGCAGACCCCGTACGGGCGGTTCCTCGACGAGGTGTCCGCGTCCGGTTACGAGTGGATCGAGCTGGGCCCGTACGGCTACCTGCCGACCGATCCGCAGCAGCTCCGTGACGAACTCGCGGCCCACAATCTGAAACTGTCGGCCGGCACCGTGTTCGAGCACCTGCACCAGGACGACTCCTGGGATGCCGTGTGGACCCAGATCGAGGACGTCGCGAAGCTGACCGCCGCCGCCGGCGGCAAGCATGTGGTCGTGATCCCGGAGATGTGGCGCGACCCGAGCAGCGGCGAGGTGCTCGAGGACCGCAATCTCACTGCGGAGCAGTGGAAGAAGAAGACCGGCGGCATGAACGAGCTGGGCAAGAAGATGTTCGAGCAGTACGGCGTGAAGGCGCAGTACCACCCGCACGCGGACAGCCACGTCGACACCGAGGAGAATGTGTACCGCTTCCTCGACGGCACCGACAGCGAGTACGTGAACCTGTGCCTCGACACCGGCCACATCAGCTACTGCGGCGGCGACAACCTCGCGATCATCGAGCGCGCTCCCGAGCGGATCGGCTACCTGCACCTCAAGCAGGTCGATCCCGAGGTCCGCGCCAAGGTCGAGGCCGAGGACCTGCCGTTCGGCGAGGCCGTCAAGCTCGGCGCGATGATCGAGCCGCCGCTCGGCATCCCCGACCTGCCGCCGCTGCTCGCCGCAATCGAGAAGCTCGACATCGACGTGTTCGCGATCGTCGAGCAGGATCTCTACCCCTGCGCTGTGGACGTTCCGCTGCCGATCGCCCAGCGCACCCGTAAGTACCTGGGGTCCTGCGGGATCCCGTCCGTCACGTTCGTCTAACCGATCACGTCAGGAGCTAGTCAGCTATGTCCGGAAGCAACGACCTGCGCATCGCCGTCCTGGGTGTCGGAATGATGGGTGCCGACCACGTCGCACGCATCACCGAACGCATCAAGGGCGCCACCGTCGCCGTCGTCAACGACTACTTCGTCGAGAAGGCCGAGCAGATCGCGGCCGGGATCCCCGGCTGCCGAGTGATCGGCGACCCGCTCGACGCGATCGCCGACCCGGGTGTCGACGCCGTCGTCCTGGCCACCCCCGGCCCGACGCACGAGAAGCAGCTTCTCGCCTGCCTCGAGCACGGCAAGCCGGTGATGTGTGAGAAGCCGCTGACCACCGACGTCGCCACGTCCCTCGAGATCGTCAAGCGCGAAGCCGAGCTCGGTAAGAAGCTGATCCAGGTCGGCTTCATGCGACGTTTCGACCACGAGTACGAGCAGCTGAAGTCGCTCATCGACGATGGTGTGTTCGGGCAGGTGCTTCTCGCCCACTGCGTGCACCGCAACCCCGCCGTGCCGCCGAGCTTCGACAGCTCGATGATCGTCAAGGACTCGCTGGTCCACGAGGTGGACGTCACCCGATTCCTGTTCGACGAGGAGATCACCTCGGTACAGATCCTCCGCCCCGCCGCGAACCCGGGTGCACCCGAGGGACTGCAGGATCCGCAGATCGCGTTCTTCAGCACCGAATCCGGTCGCCACGTCGACGTCGAGGTCTTCGTGACCACCGGTGTCGCGTACGAGGTGCGCACCGAGATCGTCGCCGAGAAGGGTTCGGCGTTCATCGGTCTCGATGTCGGACTCGTCCGCAAGTACGGCACCGGCGCGGGCAACGGCCGCTCGGGCGCAGGTATGTCGGGCGGGGAGATCACCCCGTCGTTCAAGGAACGCTTCGGCCAGGCGTACGACGTCGAGATCCAGCGCTGGGTCAACGCCGCCCGCACGGGCGCGGAGACCGGCAACTACATCGACGGACCGGGTGCGTGGGACGGCTACGCCGCCGCCGCCGTGTGCGCTGCCGGCGTGCAGTCGCTCGAGACCGGCGAGCGCGTGGCCGTCGACATGGTCGACCGTTCCTCCATTCCGGGGGCATGAACACGATGAAGATTGCACTCGACCCCACCCCCTTCCACCACGACTACTCCCTCCTCGAATTGCCGGCGGTGGTTGCCGAACTCGGCTTCGAACACCTGCAGCTCACCCCTCATCGCGACATGATCCCGTTCTTCAACCACCCGAAGGCCGACGACGAGCTGGTTCGGCAGTTCCGCAAGTCCTGCAGCGATGCGGGCGTCGGAATCGCCTCCGTGTTGCCGGTCCTGCGGTGGTCGGGCCCCGACGAAGACGCCCGCGAGGCGGCGGTGCGGTACTGGAAGCGCGCCATTCAGATCACCGTCGACCTCGGTGTGAACGTGATGAACACCGAGTTCAGCGGCCGCCCGGAGAAGGCCGAGGAATCGGAGCGCGCCTTCTACCGGTCGATGGAGGAACTCGTCCCCATCATCGAGCGTGAAGGCATCGACGTTCGCATCGACCCGCACCCCGACGATTTCGTGGAGAACGGTCTGGACGCCATCCGGATGATCCGCGGCATCAACTCGAAGAACTTCGGACTGGTGTACGTCGCGTGCCACTCGTACCACATGGGCGCCGGGATGCTCGAGATCATGCGCGCGGCCGGCGACATGCTGCGGCTCGTCCACGTCGCGGACACGATGGATCACCACCGCTCCCACGGACTGCGGTACATCACCAACCCGCCCGGCAACCCGGTGCGTGTGCACCAGCACCTCAAGATCGGCGACGGCGACCTCGACTGGGACGAGTTCTTCGGCGGGCTCGGCGAACTCGGCTTCTACGACAAACCCGACACGGTGATGGTGTCGAGCGTTTTCGCCGAAGACGAGAACGCTCACGACGTCTCCCGCTACCAACTGAAGACCATGAAGGATTACATCGCGCGCACGCGGTGAAAGGACAACACATGAGCACCAACATCACTCGCGAGATCGCACACTGGTCCGACGGCAAGACGTTCACCGGGACCAGCGGCAACACCGCCCCGGTCACCAACCCGGCGACCGGTGCCGTCACCGGTCAGGTCGCCCTCGCCAGCGTCGAGGACGCCCGCGCCGTCATCGACGCCGCCGCCGCCGCGTTCCCCGCCTGGCGCGACACCTCCCTCGCCAAGCGCACCCAGGTGATCTTCACATTCCGGGAACTGCTCAACGCCCGCAAGCGCGAACTCGCCGAAATCATCACCGC
>NZ_JBFUGT010000224.1:0-10766 GCF_056402775.1 Rhodococcus sp. P3_B8 | reverse complement strand
GTGATGCACGGTGCATCACCCACGACCGCCTTCGTCCAATGTGCCGCTGACTGACCGAATGCTGTCCATCTGGCCGGGGCTTTATGGAGTGCTCAGTACACCTTCCCTACCCGGCCCTGGGTAAGATATGGCGATCAGGTTGTGGATCACGGTCTGCCGCCCAGTCGAATTCGTTTCTGTCCCGAACGCTCGGACTGAGCGCCAACCATCATGACGCGGCGACCCGCCTCGCCTGTCACAATCCAACAGGCGAGGCCAAATTTCTAATACTGCGTGCAAACGTCTCGTGATCCGTCGAGCGGTGAAGCACCCTGGCGCACGGGTCAGCCTTCCCGCTAGACCAACCCGACGGGAAGTTGGGTGATCCCTTCAGTCAACGTCCCCTCCATCTCCGCCTGATCACCCCCGACCTCGTCTGATCAATCCATCGGGGTGATGCACGGTGCATCACCCCGATGCGGTCGGCTCCAGGGCTTGAGACCACAAATCCGAGGGCTTGAGCGAGTTCCAGTCGACTCGCCCAGCCGTCGCACATCCAGCGCCGTCAACCGCTAGTCCAGGATCGCCGGATGGCAATCGAACATGACTGAGGCCGTTGATTTTTCTAGCGATTTGACCGGGTACCGGTCGGCTTATGCATCCACTCACCGGTTGAAAGTCCGGCTCGGGAGTGCCAGCCGACGCGTCTCGACGCCACCGCAAAACTCCGGGTAGGTCATGGGACGAAACGTTTACGGGTGCACGTGACTTGGGTCAAGACGGCGGTCTGTGTCCGCCACCGCGCTCGTCGGCCGCAGACCGATCGGTTCCGCGTCTGACCGGCCTGTCGTAGCCAGGTGCATGGGCCCACGATATCGACCTCCAGCAGATCCGGACGGACCAACTCGCCGGCGCAACCCCCGACCTGCTGCACTAGCTACTGACGGTTCATCCACATCCTGATGAGGCCGACGCACGGTGCGGCGCCGACTACGGAACAACGCTCCGACGAGCGCGGCAACAGCCGGAACGGCTACCTGCACCACGGCTTCGACACCCTCGAGTAGCGATCCTCAAGCTGCGATCCGGTTCGTACTTCCCGGAGCATCTGGTTGCTGCGGCGCCGCAAGAGCGCCGAAAGGCACAGGCCACCGTGATTGTCACTTGCTACCTGCTCGGCGTCTCCACCCGGCGGACGGAGCGGCTCGTCGACACGCTGGGCACCACCTCGCTGTCGAAGTCGCAGGTATCGGTCATGGCCGAGGACCTCGACACCCAGGTCGAGGCGTTCCGCAGCCAGCCACTCGATGGCGGGCTTAACACGTTTGTCGCCGCCGACGCACTGGTGCTCACGGTGCGGGAGAACGAGCGGGTGGTCAACGTGCATACCCTGGTCGTGGATGTGACCTAGCCCGAGGACGGGGCCGGGCGGCTGGCGTTCTGCCGGTCCCTGGTCGCCCGCGGCTTGTCCCGGGGTGCGATTGGTGACCTCCGACGCGCACGCCGTCCCGGTGGTTGCGATCGGCGCTACCCTTCCGAGCGCTTTGTGACCGAGGTGCCGCCGCCGAGAAGCTGCCGAAGGTCGCCGATCACCTCGACGCCGGCCGGACCTGTTGGCACGTTCACCGGATTCCCCGAGCAGATCTGGACGAACAATCCGCAGGAGGACCTCCATAAGGAACTCCGCCGGACAACCGATGTGGTTGCAATCTTCCCCGACCGCACCGCCCGGATTCGGCTCGTCGGAGCGGTCCTCGCCGAATAACACGACGAGTGGATCGAAGAGCGCCGCTATCTCAGCCTGAACGCGCTGGCCCGCTCCCGCAGCGACATCCCACCGACAGCACCAGCGAGTTCACGAGGAGGTGACACCGGCCTTGACTGCCTTGCTCACCAACGAGTAGGCACACAACAACCTTCGTACACCACGCCCCGGGACTTGACCCGGTTAGACGAACGATGGACCAAGGACGCAACTAGACACGGCAATACAAACCGGCCACCGGCCCGGCGACGGTTGCGCCCGGCGCCAAGCTCTGACGCGCAGTGCAGGAGTGGGCCCATGCACTTGGACTGCAAAATCACGCTCGGCCACAGCGATCGCCATTCGCTGAGGGACCATGACGCCCTAAACCATCGCCTACGCAGCGCATGTACCTGCACCCAGGACCCTTCGCGAATTGGCTGCCCCAGAACTGGCCATCGGCCTCTGCCTAAGTCGATCATCAGTGTTCAGGTATGCGCATCAGCCTTTCGACGCTCAAACAGCTTCGAATTAAGGGCTTGTTTGCACCGCTCACGGTGGCCAGGAGTCGCCACGACGTGATCACGGCAACCGAGACGCGCGTCGCGGTCAGCGATGCGCTGACGGGCTTCCTGGGCCGCTTTTTGGGCCATCTCAGATGGTGAGGGACGGGACCAATCGATCTGAGTCAACCGCCACCGGAGGTATCCAACAGGCCTCTCGATATGTTGCGGCCAAATCCAGCCCCGCTGTTGGGTATCGCGCGTGAGCTCAGCGGCGATGTCACGCCCGGACCAGCGATTCCCATCAACGCCGGCACTCGCAAGGACTTCGCAGATTGCCCCAATGTGCCCAGCCGATTCGAATGCTGGTGCATGAACGAGCAGCTCTGCGGCTGTGCGCTGCAGGCCGATCGGTCGAGGTTGCTGTGCCAGGGACTTAGGATTCTTAGATTGCTGGCCCGCGCGCGCTTGCGCGCGTTTTGGTGATAACTCTCTAACAAGAGATAACAACTTAAATCCCCTGGAAGGGGATAGGGGGCCACGAGCGAGCAATTGGGGATAACTCGAGCGAGCCGCATTCTTTGAGCGTCGGACCTTCTTGGAGAGCTTTTTCCCCGCGCGTCCAGCGGCTATGACCAGGGATTTCGGTGATGTCAGCGCCCAAACTGACGCCGCACGACGTTGAATCCGCCCGTGATGAGATTCAGCAGCATACGATTCGTCAGCTCTCAGGTACCTCCCTCGTACCATCTCGCGGGCGACAGAAAGTGTCTGAAGTGCCCTTCTCGCGCGTTTTACAACTGACACGCTGACTCCGCTGCGGTGGGCGATCGTGTCCCGCGCGGCGCATACGCGCCGGCCCGTTGACCGCTCTGCGAACGAGGCCATGGTTACGGCCACGGCGAAGACAAACTCTGTGCTCACCTTGAATCGCCGGCAAACGTCACGTCCGGTGGTGGAGTTCAACACATTGCGGACCTGGAGCTGCCAGGCAGTTCGTCCGGTCCATGCTGGTGTTGAGGCTTGTCGGCCGGGATCGACGGGTAACGACCAGGACCGGCCACGCTGCTCGCTCTCTGCGTTGAGTCGCTCGATTTCATTGACCCGCTCGACAGCGGCCGAGACGAGAGCGTCCCATTCTGGGTCGTTGGTCGTAGAAACCTCGCCAACAGGGGTGATCTGAGCATGGTCGACGGAAGATGCGGCCGCTTGAGCCGCAGAATTGGGGTGCATGACGCGCCTTTCACGCGCCCTTAACCAGGTTGTTGCCGTGAGTCGCTGGCATCACCAGCAGGACATGGCTTACCCTGACAAGAGCGCACGGTATCGACACGACTGCTCGCGGGACTGCCAATCACAGGAGCGGTCGTGTTGGAACGGCCAAATATGGGCGGTGGGTCTCATCCGGAAACGGTGGGACCCACCGACGTTTTCGCTAGTGGAATCGACACCCCCTCACGGCATGCGTGAACGCCGGAAGGGCCGGCGACATGAGGTCTGCGTACACGGGATTGTCACGTTGGCGCTGAGATGAGACGTTGCGGACACCGATATCACGTCGTGTCGCGTGCGCACGACGAATCGCGCGTCCTATACTCATAGAAGGCAGACCTCCTCCCTTGCGTGGCGGTTTGTACGACGAGCGGAACCCCCGGAGCTGGCGAGCGAAGGGGGGTTTCGCCTTTTTTGGGCTCTGTTCAGCCCGTCATTGGCAACTCTTCCTGTCTGGCTTGCGCCGGAATCGCTGGCTCGTTCTCGAGTGCCAGCTGAACAAGCGCGATCATTCGATCGGTGATTGTCTTCACACGACCATCGTCAACCGGTGCGAGAATCCGGTCGGCGATCTCCGCGGGGAACTCAACCCCGATATGGCGAACGGCGACGTCGCGGGCTGGGCGCCCGCCCCGACTTTTCCGAGTTGTCATGTCTTAAATCCTGCTCTTTGGGTTTAACTAAACCGCGCAGCGACACGCCGAGTTAAATAAAACTCGAAAATGACGCGTCGGAACCTCCTCCAGGCGTGAATCTGGCTCCGAATCGTATGCGATCGCCACCCTGCCTACTGAAGAAATATTTGATCAAATCTTGCGGTTCGACCGTAGGCAATCACACCACCCAAGAAACGTCACGTGATGAATCAAAATCTGTGTGGTACAGCGATTTACGTACAATTACACTGCTTCGCGACAACAAGAGATCGAGAGCCGCTCACAACACCTTCCCACCACGGATGTCACCGACTCTCCCCATAGACGAATCTCTGACGTCGCAATATCCGCAAATTCGACCTCTTTGCAGGACTTCTGGCCCATCCGTTATCGGCGTGTCAGCGAAATAGAGAGAAAGCAATTTGAGCGAGACGTGGAATCGTTGGGACGAATCACAGCCCGACTGCCAAGGGTTCCTCGCACGAGTTGAATTCTGTGGCGCCATCGAAATGAGTCACCTCGCCTCGACGAGCTTCAATCAGGCGGGTGACACCGACATCCCAATTTGCCTTCTGCCGACGCGCTACACAGACCCACTTGGGACGAAGTAGTGGAAATGCGCACGATGAACGCCGCAACTCACCGAGAATCTTTGCCGGCCTCTCAACCATGTGAGCCGCGGCCATCTCATGGTCATCATGATCGACGCGGGTTCGGCTCTCGACCATCTTGACGTTCAGGTCTACGCGATCCTGACTTATATCGGGACGGCTACTATTTAGACGAGCGAACCATCCGCGATGTCTCGTGCCCAATACTGTTGAGCCCCCAACGCCAGAGACGCGGATTGCACTTCACGCAGCAAGCATTGCCGTCAAGGTGGTTGGGCTCGTCGGGTCCTCGTCGGCCTGGGCCGGGGCAACGAGTATCTGCGAAATGATCACTGGCGACCCGAGCACAAATGCACGACGCAAGTTCGATACCTCACGATTCAGTCGTCCGCCGAATTATCCAGTCAAGAGACGGGGAACTCGCGTGGACAAGAATGTATTCACCCCCCGACCGACGGCAAATTGTGAGACATGCAATCTGGCGGCACAGGAAGTTGTCGGGATTGTCGGTGACCGGCCGACTATCGCTTCGGGCGGGAGCGCCGCTAGCTGACGGAACGATACGCAACAGTAGCTGGGGCGGTGCGGTTAGAGGCGATACGAAGACGTGATCGCGTGGTCAAAGGCGGTTGGGCAGTCCCGGATTCGTTACTCGCGCCACTACTCGCGCAACTTCGTCAACATCCAGATCTCGACGGGTTGCATCTTTGGTCAGTTCAGCATTTAGGCCTGCCGGAGGCCGAAGATAGTGACGCCGACCCCTTCTCTGCGACGAATTGCGCGCCGCAGCGAATGTTGGTGCACCGGTCTTGGTCCCAATGGGGAATAGATGATGATGCACGGTGCATCACCCGGACGTCAGGTGATGCACCGTGCATCACCGAAAGCACCGACAACGAACGGACTGGCGCGCATCGGTCGAGCAGGCGACGAGCCAGCGCGACCGCGACTCCACCGCGGTGATGCACCGTGCATCACCGGTGGGGTGCCCAGCCCACCTCGCCCGGTGCCGAGACCTTTCGCCGTCACATCCACTTGCGGCTTGGAACCGGTTGTGTCACGCCCTCGGTAATGCACCGTGCATCACCGAGGGCATCGACAACAAACCCGCGCGCGTATCGGTCAAGCAGGCGATGAGCTGGCCTGACCGCGACTTCACTGCGGTGATGCACAGTGCATCACGGGTACGTGTGGACCTCGCGTCGATCAGGTGGATCGACCTGACCCGGGCCGGGGTGGTGTACGCCTTAGGTGATGCACGGTGCATCACCTGAGTTGGGTCCATCCTCAGGGTGTCGTAGTGTTGCGACTCCGATGCGATGGATTGGTGAGTTGCCGTGATTTCGCGAGGGGGTGACGACCGTTTCGACGGAGCAGGGACCATGAGGTCACTGAACACGCGTCGTCGGTTGGATACGCCTCAGCGTGTGGTCACGCCTTCCTTGTGCTCCAAGCCTGGACATTCCATTTATCGACGGGGTGCTCGACTTCGGCTCGATCAGCGCTGCGAGGCCGGATGCTCGGTAGCTGGGCTAGTTCCAGTCAACGTCGCTCGTGCCTCGCCGTAATGGGCGGCGAAGAATGCTAACCGTCTTCGCCGGAACCGGATGCGGCCCGTGTCATCGTTATGGTGCTCCGAGCGAGCCGGCCGGGTACGGACGTTGGCTGCATGGTGTGGAATTCGTGGGAAGTGCCCGATTCCTGTTGGAGCGGCCGTCAGTGATCCACTACCTGTGTGGCCCGCCTCCGTCGGAAATGAGGCCGGTTGGGGGCGGTGCCCGACCGGCCTGCGCCATCCGGGGCACTCGATGCTGGGTGCAGAACTGCTTCGGTGCGAGGTGAACCGGATCCGGGTAAGCATCCGAGGTTTTGGAGAATGGTGTCGGGCAGGAGAGGCAGCCCGCCTTCCTCTCCAGATTGCAGGATTGACCGGGTATCGAGCGAACGCCCAACGATCTTACGGAGGGCACGTACCTCGGCATGTATTCCACAACGTATCGAGTTTCTCGGCAATGTACCGGAACGGCTCGATGCAGAGGTCTACGCCTACTGCACGGGGACCTTCGCAACTTCCTCGGAACTGCCTTCGGGTGATGCACGGTGCATCACCCGAAGATGCGGGTGGATGCGCAACGTCGTGAGAAAGCCAATCTGGTTGAGATGTTCAATACGGGTCCGACACTTCCCGCTTCGTTATGAACGTGCAGATGGTGGACCACGTGTGCGACCAAAGAGAGACTGTCGGGGACTGAGGCAATTGCCGGGCCTTCGTGAGCAAATTGCATGTCGGGGCGACGACCCTAGCCCTTGCAGACGGAAATCGGGCAGGTCAGGAGTCGCGCGAATGAAGATTTACGTGTCCGTCTGGTCGCCGGTTATATATGATCGACCAAGTGCGCGCTGAGGTAGTCGCGTTGAGAACGATTCAAAACACTTCTACTGCAATGAAATTCGACGACGAAGAACCCGTGCTCCGCACCCGCCGATCACCGTGAGGCTGTAGCTTTGGACGTTGCCAGAGTTCACGCATCGGATGCGGATGGGCTCGTTGGCGTCACCGCGTCGCACCGTGGCCGAATCGAGCCGCTTCGAAGTCGAACCACGCGGAACCCCGCCGGAGCTGGCGGACGGCGGGGCCGCGACACCGGCAGTCGAGGATCGGTCAAGCAGCGCGAACCGTACTGGCTGAACAGGATTCAACTCACGGTGTTGCGACACCAGCGGCCTGCACATCGGGTCAGCCGGTGCAATCCAGATCGTATGATGCCGAAACCGCCGATCCCCAAGAGTGTGTCGTACGCCACGCACGATTTCTTGGGCGCTCACAGACGGCTCGTCGCGCATCCGGAACCCAGCCGAGCATGGTGAACCAATTGACAGCTGACCGCCTGTAGGCCGAGTGGCTTCTGCAGTTCAAAGCCACGTCCACGAACGTTTTTGCAGACCAATCACTTTCGTGCTCTCGCAACTCGATCGCTCTCAGTTACACGCAGAAGGAACGCGCGGTGGTCGCAGCAACGGCATCCTCACGTTCTTCGGCCCAGGCTGACCCTCGGTCGCGCGACGAAGATCAGAATGACCAACCGGGTGAATGCAAAGAATGACGATCTGCAAAGCGCTCTCGGCGTTACGGCCACACACAGCCGACGCCCTTCGCAGGAGGCATACAAGAAGCGGATGGCCTGATCCGCTGACCGAGACTCGGATCTGTCTGTGAGAGCGCAGGAGATCCAGGCCCTGCTACCGGCACGATCGCCGGTGGAGCATCGCCGATCAACCCCACGAGTGGTCGACGATTGAGGCCGCGACAGCCGAGGCGTTAATCGACCAATGTCCACGAGAGCGGCTGGGCCGCTGCATTTTCGGCGCCAGATTGGAGCTCGGCCCACACCGCGGCGGTTTCGGTCCGCGAGATCTTTCGAAACGGTGACGGCTATCCGGCGTGTATGGTGACCCGCACGTGAACGTTGTTGATGGTTTGGTCGCCAGATGACGCACGCGGTGAACCGAGGCTCTGACCTCGACCACGCCTTCACCGCCGACGTCCTGGCCGAGTTCACCCGCACCGGATGGCTCGGCGGGCGCACGGGGAGCTGGCACGGCCAGATCGCCACCGCACTTGCCGCCCCCCGCCAGAGGTGGCCCGGTGGTCGATTGGCGGGAGATCGTCGCCTCCCGGCGTGATGAGGCCCTGGAAACCCTGTCTCGCTCCCCGCATGACCCTCCACGCCGCTGCCGGGATGGTGCCGCTCGTCATCCGGGCCAAAATGGCCGCCGGCGTCGCACACGCGGTGCCGTGGGGAACCAGCCTCGACGGCCTCCTCGCCTCGGAGATCCGCGAGAACATGAAGGCTGTTTCCAGGGATGCGGGCACCGACTATCCGCCCTACCGTATCGATACCGTTCCGGAGGATCTGGAGCTGCCGCTGGCCCGCTGCCCCGGCGACGGCGCCGACCGGTGGCATTGGGCAGCGACATTCGCCTACCTGGAGGACGAGGTGCCAGGCCCGCACGTGCAGTACTGGTCCGCCCGCCCCGACCAACAGGCCCTGAGTCAGATGGCGGTCGAGTTGCCGTCGCAGGTGTCCGAACGGCAGGGACGCTACCGCTCCCGGGTGATGCCGCTCCCGCTCACGGTGTGCCGCACCTTGGTGTGGCGTGCGGTCGGCGACCCGGCTGCAGTCGCCGCACTGCTCGAACCCATCATCTCGATCGGGAAGAAGTGCGGCAGCGGGCACGGCCACGTCTTGTCCTGGGAGCTCATCGAACACCCAGCCGCCGATTCGTGGGCGTTCGCGCACCTGCATCCGGACGGCAGCCTCGGCCGCACTATCCCCGCTGTCTGCCTGCACCACGGGGAAAAGGTCCGTATGGGTGGGAAAGGGTGGATGGGGTTGCGCCGCCGTACATGCACCCATCCCGTCGCACACCGGTGCTACTACCAGCGACCTGACCTGAATTCAGAAGTGAATCTGGTCCGACCGCCACCTCGCCCGTCACCGATGCGAAATGGCACTGGACTGCCCTCGGGTAACCGCCGACCAACTGCGAAGGGCTGGCTGTCCGCAGTCTGCTTGCATTCTTGCTCGCATGGTTGCGAGCAAGAATGCAAGCACGTAGGTTGATGGCCACGAGCAGTAGTTGCTCGCCGTGGTAACCGAGACCGATGACTCAGTGGCCTGGTCGGTACACCTCAACGCGGAAAGGACAACTCTCGATGCCCAATCCCCGTGGTTCTCAGAGGCCCGAGGGCGCGTACATGCCACCCGTGCTGTCGCCTGCCACCCAAGACTCCCCTCCCGGAGGGAAGGCGACTACACCTCCTGTTGCCGCCACGCTGGAGCCCTTATCGCGAGAGGACAAGGAGGCCCTGAATACTCGCGTGCCGGCGAGCACTGCTCGGCGCCTGAAGTGGTTCACCAAGCACTACGAGTACACGGTCACCAATGTCGTCGATGTCGCGCTGCAGGAACTCTTCGCGCGCCACGGCGTTCCCAACATCGACTCAAACGGCGAGATCGTCGAATAGATGAACCGGGGAGGGCGATCGATGACGGGTGAGGACCAGTACGCGCTGTTCGAATTCGATGACGCCACTTCAGAAGTGGACGAAGATGTTGTTCCCCCCGAATCCATCTCCGACGAACAGTCGGACGGCGCCGAAGAAATCTCGACCGCGCAACCTGCCGAGGATGATCGTGACACAACCAACCCGCCGCCGTGGGAGAGCCTGCCGGTGGGTGTCGAGGCGGATGAGCATGCGCTGATCGTGACCGCCGCGGGAACGTACACACCGTCCGGGCGGGAGTTGACCGGTCCGGTCGATTCGGTGGAGAAGCTCGACAAACTGGTTCGCTGGGCTTCCTTGAAGCCGTTGGGTGCGCCGCCGCAGGTGTGGATCGTCGGCCAGGGCGCGTGCGAGGCGTTGGGGTGGGTGATCGACCCGGGCAACGAAGAGGACTTCGACGACATGGAGGCACTGCGCACCCGCGCCGCGTCCGAGCTGACCGCGGTCCTGCAGGCCGCCCTCACCCCGATGCTCAGCGCYGGGTGGGAGTTGCGCGGCGATCCGGGACACGTGGTGCACCTGTCCCGCAGCATCGGCAAGTTCACCTCCATGGTCGATGTGGTGATCGAACCGTACGTGTGGACGTACTGGAACAAGGACTTCGGCTGGAACAACCGGGTCGGTGAGATGGGCATYCTCGGCTCACCSACSGCCGGAACGTATCTCCCCGACGACGACCTGCCRGCCGCSCGYGARYTSGGYCGMCGGTTGGCGTGGTCCGCGAAACACCTCGGCGTACTGCCCGGGCCGACACCGGCSCGCACCGGCGCCGCGATCCTCGACAAGATCAAGCGCGAACGCACCCGATCGGGGAAGGGCATTGTGGTGGCGACCGCCGGCCCGGTACCACCGCTCGATGGTGCTCCCCGCAAGGAGCTCGAACCCGCGGTCGGCTGGGTCCGAGTGCCCGACSCGGAGGATCTCGACGGTGTA
>NZ_JBFUGT010000223.1:0-10804 GCF_056402775.1 Rhodococcus sp. P3_B8 | reverse complement strand
CCTCCTCATGTGCTCCTACTTATTCGTCGAATCGGCGATCGCGATATCGACAAGTCGGGCACATTTTCGGTAGGTGAATTTCGGCGTCGACCGCGGGAACCCGATCTCGCCCGAAGTGGTGTGGGAACGTCTGCGGACGCGGCTACTCGCCGTCGACCGGAACGGCGTCCGCACCCGGTGCGGAGGGATCGAACGGTGGCGGATCGGCCGGGTCGAATCCACCCCGCACCGTCGAGCAGGTTGCTCCCGGTTCCGGGTAGGTGTTCGGGTTCTGTCGCAACGCGGTGAGGAAGTCGGAGATCCGCGGATCGGCTACGTCGTCGAGTTTCAGTTGGTGACCCCACGACTGCAGGGACACCGCCGAGTCGAGACCGGGGTACGGCGACATCAGGGTGTACGGTTCGCCGTCGACGTTCGCTGCCAGAGCCGCGATGTCGTCGTCGTCCAGCCGGTCCGGATCATAGGTCACCCACACGGYGCCGTGCTCGAGGGAGTGCACGGCGTTCTCGCTGCGGATCGCTTCGGGATAGACAATGCCGGTGCAGGTTGCCCAGTACTGGTCGTGTGCACCGCCGAACGGGGGACTCTGGTCGTAGGCCACCCGCTGCGGTGCCTGCACATGGGCGGCGGGCGGATAGTCGACGGTGACGACCCCTTCGATTCCCAGTGACGGATCAGGATTGTCCGCGCTCGGCGAGAAGTCGCGGGCTTCGTCGTCGGCTCCGGAAGTCAGCACGTAGGCGACGACGGCGACCGCTGCCACGACGACCACCACGACCGCCAGTAGCAACCAGGGCAGGCGCCGCCGCCCTGCGGACGGTCGAGATTTCGGGTCCACACTGCGGTCGTTCGTCATTGCCGATCCTTCGTCTCACCGGGTGCCCTGACCGCGCATCCCCATCTGCGAAGCATGGTAGTAGACGGTGAGGCAACGCCCGGTTCCGCGATGACCTGGCGATCTACCGGCGGGCCATTGCTGCGATACGCAGATCGCGGGTCCGCGCCTGGTGGGCGATCATCAGGATCCGCGCCATTTCGGCCTTGCCGCTCTGCACGGCGGTCAGGATCTCGCGGTGTTCCGTTTCGATCTGCTGCAGATTGGAGGAGGCCTGGGCTTCCTCCGCGTCCACAACCGAGCAACGTCTCCGGTAGCGGTGTACGGGACCGTCCGAGTCCGCGCCGATGGTCTCCGGTGTAGACGTCGCGGAAGTGTCTCGGACACAACGTATTCGGTGCGCCGGGACGATTCATCCGCGATGCCCGCGAGAACCACCTCGTTTCGGATTCGAGGACATCCGCGTGAAGCACATCGAGATTCACGGGGTGGAACAGCCGACGGCCGACTCATTGGCTGCGAAATTCGAGGCGTCCTGCCCGATCTACAACACCATCAGGCGGGGAAGTGGAATCGAGTTGACCGTCACTGCCCACTCCTAGCTGGAGTCCTTCGTTCGGACGTGGGTGCCGCAGGAGGTTCAGAGTGACGGGCGCGGGCGGGAGATCGCGGTGTCGATCACGGCGAAGATGTCGCGCTGTTGAACCGTGCCGCCTGCGTCGGCCGTCTGGGCCGCCTCGATCAGATCATCGATGAGGCTGTCGAACAGTAGCGCCGTACGAGGGTCGGTTCGGTGGCCGGGATCGTCGAAGGCATGCAGCGCATCGACCGCGTCGCGGTATCGGCCCAGCCCGTCGGGCGCCGCGCTCACCTGCATCGTTTGCACGTTCATCGTGCTCAGCTCCGAACCATGCTGTTGGACAGCCGGGCTTCGTTCACTGCTCGACTGGCGGGATCGCAGCGGTACTGACCGGTCGTGGTGTGCCGGTAGCCCGGGCCATCCTTGACGACGGCGTGCCCGCAGTAGCGGCATTCGTGACCGGACTGCCCTATGCGGATGGTTTCGATGGTTGGGTACGTGTTGGTGCTCATTGTTCTCGTTCGTCGGTGTGGTGGGTGGTCTGTGAAAGTGGGGTTGAACGACTCGGGTGGACTTCGCGGCGCCACTGCCGTAGGGGGCCGCGTCATGCGTATTCGGCGAGGGGTTCGGCCGAACCGACGTGGGCGCGCTCCAATGCCTCCCAGACGAGGTCGTAGCGCTTGAGGGTCATCTCGTCCGCGTTCGCCAGCAGGGCKTCGAGGAGGGAGTGTGGGTCGTCCTGCCAGGAGTTCAGCGCGGCCGCGACGGTTCTGTTGGTGAACAGGCCCGATTGAGCAAGGGCGTGACTCCACTCGTCGAACAGACCGCTGTAGATGCGTTCGACAGCGTCGTGGTCGAATCCCTCGGCGACGAAATCACGCGCGAAGGTTGCCGTGACGTAATCACCGCAGGTAATCGGTTCTGCATTCATCGGTGCGAGCACCCTCCGTCAGTGGCGGCGTCGGACCAGCGGGCGACCCCGGTTCGTGAGTATGAGACAGGTCACATCGTCGCGCACTGCGGGGAGATGGCGCATCGGCCGTTTCACCGGGGGGTATACCTATCTTCTGGTCCTCGCGGCCCTCATCGGGCGGGGATGCGGACCATTCTGCCTGGTCACGGCCTCTCGGCACCGTGCACCAGATCTCACCCCCGAGGCCATCGAGGGTGTTCCAGCCCGCTGGGGCACTCACCCGGGCGGCATGTATGCGCGGCTGCGGGCGCACGGTGCCACCGACGATCCGACCCTGGATCGCGCCCTTCGCCGGGTGACCGACGGGCCGGGGCGCTACGCCGTTCGTCCGCGGAGATTCAGCGACTCGCGGCGACTCTGGTCCGGTCGTCGTGCAACGCATCGGTGATCCTGCTGCACCCGCCCTCGCGCCTGAGCACCGTCCTGCCCAGCAGCACCAAACCCCACGGGCCTATCACCCATATCGGCCAGGGGTAGATCATCACGCCGGTAGCGAGCGAGACGACGCCCCAGATCGCGATGTTGATTCCTCCGGCGGCGAGCCAAACGAGCCACTCGATCCGCTGGTGACCCGGGATGCGACGACGCGAGGGGTGGGCCGCCGGTGCCACGGGCCGCGCGAGGGCAACTGGCGGGGGTGCCGACGGAAGATCACGCAACACCTGATGCGCCTGCTGCTGGGTCGTCGACTGGTACACCTGTGCCACCCGCTGGTCGAACTCGCCGATGGTCAGTCGCCCCTCGGTGAGATGCCGCCCGAGCTCACCGACGACCTGCTCACGTTCGGAATCGGATATCCGGATGTTGTCCGCGTACTGCATCGGACCCTCCTCAGCGATGACATTCCACTGTGGAATGTCGCTTCTCACTATGATCGATATGCCACAGTGGAATGTCAACCCCCCGACTGCGCGAAGGACCGTGCCATGGCAGAACGTCCCCTCAACGCCACTGCGGCATCGCTCCTCGGGTTCCTGCACGAGGGATCGAAAACCGGGTGGGACCTGGTCGTCACCGCGCAGGAACGCATCGGCAAGTTCTGGTCGATCACGACCAGCCAGGTGTATCGGGAGCTCGCCGCGATGGAGCGTGCCGGGTTGATCGAGGCGGGGGAACGGGGCGCCCGAGAGCGCAAGCCCTACACGCTCACCGAGGACGGTCGCCGGGCGTTTTCGGAGTGGATCGAGCGCGACCCCGGCCCGGAGAACATCCGTTATCCGATGCTGCTCACCGTCGCGTTCGGCGCGCACCTTCCGCCCGAACGGTTGGCCGAGATGCTGGACTCGCACCGGGCAGCGCACGAGCGTCAGCTCGCCGAGTACGAGCGTGACGCCGTGGTCCACGGTTCCAACCGATTCGCCATGGCCACGCTCGACTTCGGCATCGTGTACGAACGTGCAGTACTCGAATGGTTCGATCGCGTCGGGAACCGTCTGGGCCAGGAAAGTCGCTGATAGCCGCGCTGCTCGCCAGTTGCGGGTCTCGGCAGTTCAGCCGATCACGCCGTCCTCGGTAACGACAGCAGTCGGCAGGTCCACCCGTTGCGGAGCGCCGGCTTCGTCGCAGATCACGGTGACGAATGCCGGAAACACTATTCGCCACGAGCCGCCGACGGGCGACAACGCGCTCGCGGCGAATTCGGCCCACTCCTTCGGCAGCAACGTCACTTGTTCGTCCTGCAGCCATTGCGGCGTGGGAATCCGGCGGTTCTGTTCCTCGACGGGATCGACGACGAACCGCACGTCGGTGGCGGTACCCGTTCCGACGTTGCGGAGCCGGAACCGGTCGACGGGGCCCCGAATGCGGCGGACTTCGAACTCGACGTGCTGCGGTTGTGGGAATGCTCGCTGCGCGGCTTCGGCGATCCGGGTCAACGCGGTGACCTGTTCGAGCGCCACGTCCAGTGCAGCCTCGGCCTCGCGCCTGGCCTGATCGGCGAGGTTTGCCTTCCGCCACGCTGCGGCAGCGGTGGCACCGAACAGCACCGCAGCCGCCGCGCCGACCCACGATGCGGTTTCCATGCGCGGAAACTTACCCGAACGCATTTCGGGGAGACTCGCTGGTGATGTCTCCACGAACGGTGAGGCGCAGGCCGACGGACCTTGCCAATCCCACGACTGCGCACAGCGCCAGCACCAGCAGCGCGAGGCTCACACCCGCCACCCTGCCCGTCGGCGGTGCCGCGTTCCGGTCCTCGACACTCACAGGTTCGTCGGGGATGACGGGCAGGAAGAAGTGTCGATGCGGCCCGGTTTGGGTGAGGACGAACATCCCGTACAGAACCAGCGAGGCCACGGCCGCGAATATCAACTGAACCGAGGAGAATTCGGGGCCCGGCCGGCTCGTCGTGAAGGTCGGCAGCACCAGGCTCAGGGTAGCCAGTGACGCCACGGTCGCCAGTGCCGCGCCCGTACCCTCCGCATTGAACAGCGCGACCCCGTATCTTCGCGCGCCGACGAACAGAGACAACCCCATGATGCCGTTGACGGTGAGCATCACCGCCGCGAATACCGTGTCGCGGGCCAACGAGGCCGTCGCCGGACCACCCGAGATCATCAGTGTCACGATCAATCCGACCTCGATGACAGTGACGGCGACAGCGAGAATCAGCGATCCGAACGGCTCGCCGACCTTGTGTGCAACCACCTCGGCGTGATGAACAGCGGCGAGCACTGCGCCGACCAGCACCACCGCCACGACGAGCACCAGCACCGTGCCGATGTCCCGGCCCCAGGTCACGCCCAACACCGCAACGGACACCGGTGGAATCACCAGCGGCCACTCTGCAGTGACCGAACGCCACCCGAACGCCATGATCAGACCTTGCCGGCTCCATCCTCTCGGGTGGACCGCAATGCGGAACCCGCATCACCCATCCGCGGCGAGCCGGCGGTGAGTTGGGTCCGGGCCGACTGGGTTCGGGTGAGTGCGGCTCGCGTGGCGGCCTCAACCGTCATCACGATGAAATCGCGTCGGCGCGAGTCCCGGTCGCGGCCACACGGAAGGGGTGTCGAAAACAGCCGGTCTGCGGTCTGGAGAGCTACCCAGCCGTCGACGAGGGTGATCACGGTGATGAGCAGTTCCTGGGCGTCGCTCTCGGAAAGTTCGGGGACAGCTTCCCGTGCGCTGGCAACTATCGCCTGAGCGTGCTTCTGTCGCGATGCTTCCGCGACAGGCGCCTCGAGTTCGAGTCCTTCCCAGAACAGCAGACGGGTGAAAGTGGGGTGCTCGCGTTGGTAGTCGAATCGGCGACCGGCGTAGTCGGCGATGGCGACGACCCCGTGACCGGACAGTTCGACAGCGGCCAGCGTGGTTGCGAGTTCATGTTCGAGGACCGCGCTGAAGAACGCTTCCTTCTTGCCGAAGTACTGGTAGATGCGCTCTTTGTTCACGCCTGCTTTCTCGGCGATCCGATCGACACGAGCACCGGCCAGACCGAACGAACTGAACTCTGCAACTCCGGCCTCGATGAGAAGTCTCTTGGTTCGTTCGGTATCCCATGCCACGGCTGCATCCTACGACAACTCCAACTGTCTGGTTGCAATCTGTAAGTCCAGCCCCTACGGTCGAAAGGCAACTGAATAGTTGGAGTTACGAGAAGGGCTACCTCAGGATGGAATCTCTTGCTCTCGCATCTACGGTGGTCGAACATTTCGCTCCGACGACCACGAAGCGCCGGCCTCCACGAACGGAACGTGCCGACGGGCATGCTCGGGATCTCGTGCCGGAGAGGGCCCCGTCCATCCACTTGCGGGTGGTCGTCACCTGGGTGTCCATCTTCCCGCTCGTCACGGTGGGCATGACCGTCATGACCCTGTCGGGTCCGATCACGGCCACCTGGCCGACCTGGTTGCGGGCTTTGTCGCTCACCGGTGTCGTCGTTCCCACGGCGGTGTATTTCGTCGTGCCACGTGTGCTTGCCCTGTCCGTCCGGTGGATGAGCTGGCGGTGCCGGAACGGTACTTCGCGGTGCAGCTCCTGAGCGGCGCGAGCGCGCGCCGCAGATTCATGTCGGAGGTGCGAGGTACGTTCTCGTTGCGACGAAAGAGGTCGCCACTCACACTCACGTATCCGAGGCAGTCCGGCTCGGGTGGATACGAGGTGCACCCGCGCCTCGTATCTTGGGGAGTGGCGACCTCTCTCGGCTCGCCACCAGCTACTCGTGGTTTCTACGTGCCGGATCAGGCCGGCTCGGCAGCGATCCGCCCCGATTTCACCGCGGCGACCAGCGTTGCGTGGTCGGCTTCGGTCTGATCGGCGTAGCTGACGGCATACCGCCCGATCACCTCGTCCAGTTCCGTGTCGCTGGCGAAGTAGCCGGCGAGAACCCGCGGATCGAGCGAGCGGGTATGCGCACGCGCGAGCAGGGCGCCGGCGAGCCGGCCGTAGTCGTCGAGATGGTCTTGCTCGAGACCGGTTGGATCGATGTCCCCTTTGAGGTTTCGGAACTGCCGCACGATGTAAGGGAGGCCGTCGATGGTCGTCCAGCCCAGCAGAAAGTCCGATTCCGCCTGCACCAGCCGGGCGCCGTGCACTATCCGCTTGCCCTCGTGTTTCGGCTCGCCGACCGGTAGGTACGCCGACAGTGCGGACGGCCGGGCCTGTTTCAGTTGAAGTACGAGCACCTCGTCCCGATTACCGTGCAGCAGGGCGATATAGCTGCGCAGACCGACGCTGCCCGTTCCGACGATCCGGAACGCGACGTCGGACACGGCGAATCGGGCGATCAGGTTCCTGCGGGACTCGCGCAGTGAGTCGACATAAAGTTCCAGACCGTCGGTCACGGCATCGGCGGTTGCGCGATCGACGTGGGTGAGTACCGGCGGATCGTCGATGAACCGTCGTCGGCGGATCCCGGTCTCGTGATCTTCGATGTGAGCGGTCCACTTCGCCGCCACCTTCTCGCTGGTATTGCGCCGCGCCTTCTGTGCGGCCTTGTCGAAGTCGTCGAGCAGAGCCTCGGCCTTGGCCCGCTCGAGCACCGACTTGTCCGGGAGCGCATTCCAGGACTGAAGGAATGGCAGTTCGGCGAGATCGCGAATGGTGCGCCGATACGATTTGACGGCGTCCTCGGCGGCCTCGATGCAGCCGTTCTCGGACACACCGCCTTCGCGACCCGCGAGGACCAGGCTCGCGGCGAGGCGTTTGAGATCCCACTCCCACGGACCAGGGAGGGTTTCGTCGAAATCGTTGATATCCATGACGATTTGACCGTCCGGTGTCCCGTACAGGCCGAAGTTGGCCGCATGCGCGTCACCGCACAGCTGCGCTGTCAATCCGGTAACCCGAGAGTCGGCGAGGTCGGCCGCCATCAGGCCCGCGGCGCCGCGCAAGAAAGCGAACGGGGAGGCGATCATCCGACCGATTCGCAGCGGGATCAGATTCGCCAGCCTTCCTCGATTGCTGGCCTCGACGAAATCGAGCACATCCGGCCGTCCCGCGCCGACCGCGGCGCTCCCGTGCGCACTCGACGGCACAGTGGCACGCAACGCGTCGCCCCGCGCGAAGACGTCGTCCGCCTCGATCTGGGTTCGCAGGTCGACGGCTCGCGCTCGATTCTTCGTCACCTCGGCGACACTATCCCAGGCCCAGTCACCGTGTACCTCGTCAGCATTCGTCGCCGCCGTCTTCGCCACACGACATTGTGGTGAAAGAGTGGTTATGCTTCGGTTTCCGGTGGTCGGCAGCATCCGGCGCCGGAGACACGTTCCGGCGGCATGCCGTGCCGTCGGGCCTTCCTTAACGGAGGAACGTCATGTCCGCTGAATCCGTCGCCGCCACCCCCGAGCCCGCCGGTGGGCACATCCGATTGACCTCACACAGCGGCGGTGTCGGCGCCCTGCCGATCCACTGGGGAGCACCCACGCCGTCCGAGCGCGGACCGGTGGTCGGTACCACCACCAACCGCGCCCACCGCAACGTGATCGGAACGCACAGCGGCTCGTACAGCATTTACCGGGCACTGGCGGTGGCGTCGGGCGCGCTGTCGCGCCATCACAAGGCCGACCTCACCGATACCGCGCCCACGAACATCATCGGCCCGTACCCGCAGTGGAGCGAGCCCGGCAAGATCGTGAGCCTGGACCCGTGGGGTGCCACGGTGGCCGAGGTCTTCGCCGCCGAGTTGGCGGCGGGTCACGACATCCGCCCGAGCATCGCTGTCACCAAGGCGCATGTGATCCTGCCGGAGGTCATGGAGGCCATCCAGAAAGGTCGCCTGCACCCGGACGGCCGCTTCCTGCTGCCCAGTGGTGCTGCGCTGGTAACCAAGGCGGCGATCGAGCCCGTCTGGCACCTGCCGGGTGTGGCGGAGCGCTTTCACTGCAGCGAGACGGACCTGCGCCGCGTGCTGTTCGAGGAGACCGGCGGCATGTACCCCGAGCTCGTGACGCGCTCGGACCTCGAGGTGTTCCTGCCCCCGATCGGGGGTCAGACCGTGTACATCTTCGGCGATGCTCGTGACCTGGCCGACCCCGGGTTGGAGCTGACCGCACGCGTACACGACGAGTGCAACGGCTCGGACGTATTCGGTTCCGACATCTGTACCTGCCGCCCGTACCTCACGCATGCGATCGAGGAGTGCATCCAGGGTGCGCAGCGCGGTGGCGTGGGCCTGGTGGCGTACTCCCGCAAGGAGGGCCGGGCGCTCGGCGAGGTGACCAAGTTCCTGGTCTACAACGCGCGCAAGCGCCAGGTGGGCGGCGACACGGCCGACCAGTACTTCGCCCGCACCGAATGCGTGGCCGGCGTGCAGGACATGCGCTTCCAGGAGATGATGCCCGACGTGCTGCACTGGCTGGGCGTCAGAAAGATCCACCGCCTGGTCTCCATGAGCAACATGAAATACGACGCCATCACCGGCTCGGGTATCGAGGTCGCGGAGCGGGTGGACCTTCCCGCGGACCTGATCCCGGCCGACGCGCGCGTGGAGATCGACGCCAAGATGGCGGCCGGCTACTTCACGCCCGGCGCTGTGCCGGACGCTGACGAATTGGCGAAGGTCAAGGGCCGGGAGTTGGACGGATGAGCGTGACCGGCGTCGGTCCCGTCCTGGACACCGGGCGGGCCGAGGATGCGACCGCCGCTCTACGTACCACGTCGGCCGTGCGGGAGCGAGCACGACAACTGCTGTCCCGTGCGCGCGAGGGCGATTCACTCTGGTTCGGCATCGACGACGACGCATTGGAGGCGGCCGCGGCGGAGGTCGCCGCCGTCACGCGTGCCCGCTATCCAGACCYGACAATTCCGTACCACAGCCGCTGGCGCCATTTCGAAGCCGGCGGCGTGGACCGCAAGGCCGAGCTGGATGCACGACTGACCGCGCTGGACGCGCCGGGCCGCGCCCGCGCCATGATCGACCTGGCGGTGGTCAGCGTCCTGCTCGACGCAGGAGCCGGTCCCGACTGGCACTACCACGAGGTGGACGGCGGGCAGCGCTTCGCGCGTTCCGAGGGACTGGGCGTCGCGAGCTGGCACGCCTTCCTCGGTGGCCTGTTCTCGAGCGACGCGGCGCACCCGCTGCAGGTCGATGCGGCCGGACTACGCGGGCTGGATACCGACCGGCTGGCCGAGGTGTTCCAGGCCGGCCCGTCCAATCCGTTGGTGGGTCTCGAAGGTCGCGTGCTGCTGCTGCGACGGCTGGGCGAGGCGCTCGCCGCGCAGCCCGAAGTGTTCGGCCCGCACGGCCGGCCGGGTGGCCTGTTCGATGTGCTGGTCGCCCCACAGGGTGCCGCCGCGGCGACGGTCGCCGCCCACGACATCCTGTCGCAGCTTCTGACGTCGCTCTCGGGCATCTGGCCTACGGGCAACGCCATCGGCGCCGAACCGTTGGGCGACGTCTGGCGCCACGACGCGGTGGCCGGTCCGGGCTTGACCCGGGGCTGGATGCCGTTTCACAAACTGTCGCAATGGCTGAGCTATTCGTTGCTGGAGCCCTTCCAATGGGCGGGCGTCCGGGTGGTCGGGTTGGACGAGCTGACCGGCCTGCCCGAATACCGCAACGGCGGTCTGCTTCTCGACACCGGTGTGCTCCGCCTGCACGATCCGGTCTGGGCTGCACAAAACTGGACGGCCGGAGACGAATTGGTGGTCGAGTGGCGCGCGTTGACGGTAGCCCTCCTGGACGAACTGGCCCCGCTGGTGCGCGCACGTCTGGGCGTGGATTCCCGAGAGATGCCGCTGGCCTGCGTCCTGGAGGGCGGCACCTGGGCGGCGGGCCGCGCGCTGGCACAGCGCTCGCGGGGTGGGCTGCCGCCGCTGAACATCGCCAGCGACGGCACGGTCTTCTAGAAGAAACGAGGACGACTACATGGGCACGGTACACGTGATCGAGCACCCGCTGGTGCAGCACAAGCTCACGATGATGCGCCGTAAGGATGCCTCCACCAACAGCTTTCGTCGACTGGCGAACGAGATC
>NZ_JBFUGT010000222.1:0-10845 GCF_056402775.1 Rhodococcus sp. P3_B8 | reverse complement strand
GTTGATGTGTCGTCGGGCGTCGTCGCGGGTGACGTTCGGTAAGCCGGTCAGTGAGAATGCGAATGTTCAGGATTGGATTGCGGAGGCGCGGATCGAGATCGAGATGATTCGGTTGTTGACGCTGAAGGCGGCGTATCTGATGGATACGGTGGGGAACAAGGAGGCGCGGACGGAGATCGCGGCGATCAAGGTGGCGGCTCCGAATATTGCGTTGAAGATTGTGGATCGGGCGATTCAGGTGCACGGTGGGGCCGGTGTGACCGACGACTTCCCCCTCGCCATGATGTACGCCCATCTGAGGGCATTGCGTCTCGCGGACGGACCGGACGAGGTCCACAAGATGTCCATCGCGAGAAGAGAACTGCGCAAATACCGTACGAATACCGAGAACAACCAGCATGGAGGAAACAAGTGAGCCAGGAACGTAGAACCGCCATCGTCACCGGATCGGCCCGTGGAATCGGCGCCGCCGTCGCGAAGCGGCTGGCAGACGACGGCTACGCGGTCGCCGTGCTCGACCTCGACGAGTCCGCCTGCGCGGCAACCGTCGACGCGATCACGTCCGCCGGCGGCGAAGCGCTGGCCGTGGGCGCGAACGTCGCCGACGAGGCGTCGGTCGCCGCGGCGGTCGAGCGGGTGGCGACCGAACTGGGCGCCCCGACGATCCTGATCAACAACGCCGGAATCACCCGCGACAACCTGCTGTTCAAGATGACCGTCGACGACTGGGACGCGGTGATGAACGTGCACCTGCGCGGTGCGTTCCTGATGTCGCGGGCCGTGCAGAAGTACATGGTGGACGCCAAGTTCGGGCGCATCGTGAACCTCTCGAGCACCTCGGCGCTCGGTAACCGCGGGCAGGTCAACTACTCCGCCGCCAAGGCCGGTATGCAGGGCTTCACCAAGACACTGGCGTTCGAGCTGGGCAAGTTCGGGGTCACCGCCAACGCGATCGCGCCCGGCTTCATCGAGACCGAGATGACCGCCGCCACCGCCGAGCGGGTGGGTGTCGGCTTCGAGGACTTCAAGAAGGCGGCGGCGTCGCAGATCCCGGTGAACCGCGTCGGGCAGCCCGAGGACATCGCGCACACCGCATCGTTCTTCGTGAGCGAGGGCGCCGGATTCGTGTCGGGTCAGGTCGTCTACGTCGCCGGTGGACCGAAGGACTGATCGATGAAGGCGTGGCGTGTACACGAATTGGGGCAGCCGAGGGACGTTCTGACGTTCGAAGACGTCCCCGACCTCGAACCGAAGCCCGGCGAGTTGCTGGTCAAGGTGCTCTCGGCGGCCGCGAACTTCCCRGATGTGCTGTTGTGCCGCGGCGAGTACCAGATCAAGCCGCCGCTTCCGTTCACTCCCGGTGTGGAGCTGTGCGGCGAGGTGGTGGGCCTGGGGGAGGGTGTCACCGAGTTCGCCGTCGGCGACCGGGTGATCGGCATGCCGAGCCTGCCGAACGGCGGGTTCGCCGAGCTGGCCGTCATGTCCTCGGCCACCGCGTTCCCCGCTCCGGAGGCCCTCGACGACGCCGAGGCGTCGGCGCTGTCGATCGGGTACCAGACGGGATGGTTTGCGCTGCACCGCAGGACGCAGATCCAGCCCGGCGAAACGCTGCTCGTGCAGGCTGCGGCAGGCGGAGTGGGCAGCGCGGCCGTGCAGCTGGGTAAGGCGGCAGGCGCCAAGGTGATCGGCGTCGTCGGCGGGCCCGAGAAGGCGGCATATACGCGGGAACTCGGTGCCGACCTCGTGATCGATCGGCACAGCGAGGACTTCGTCCAGGCCGTGAAGGACTTCACGGACGGCCGCGGTGCCGACGTCGTGTTCGATCCGGTGGGCGGCGACTCCTACACGAAGTCGACCAAGTGCATCGCGTTCGAGGGTCGCATCATCGTGATCGGATTCGCGAGTGGCACCATCCCGTCGCCCGGGCTGAACCATGCGCTGATCAAGAACTACTCGATCATCGGGCTGCACTGGGGGCTGTACAACGCCTACAACCCCGCTGCGATCCGGGAGTGCCACAACGAGCTGACGAGGATGGCCACGGCAGGTGAGATCAAGCCGATGATCAGCGAGCGGCTCGGACTCACCGACGTCGCGGACGGCATCGCGAGACTCGGCGAGGGGACAACGGTCGGACGGCTGGCTTTCCTGCCCGGACGCTAGCGGTTGCGCTTCGCGTACAGCTCCTCGAGGTTGTGCCGCAAGGTCACCTCGGTGTTCTTCACGGCCGTTTCGACGAACGGTTCGACGATGAGACCGAGGGCCTTGCCGGCGAGACCGCCGGGGAGTTTGTACGCGAAGTCCACGCTGATCTCGGTCTTGTCCTCACCGTTTGCGGTGAACTCCCAGGTCGAGGAGTTGGCGGCGCCGTCGAGCGACGCCAGGGTGATGACCCGGTCCTGCTCCCACTCGGTGACCTCGAGCCGCGACCGCAGGGTGCTGGGGCCGATGTGGATCGCGGCGTCGAAGGTCGACTCCATCCCCTGGTCGAATTCCCCGATCGGACGGAACTCCGAGACTCCGAACATCCAGTCGGGGACCGTCCGGTAATCGTCGATGTACGCGAACGCCACGTGGATGGGGACGGCTGCGATCGCGGAGTGACGGACGTGGATCATCAGGTGGTCCCTGGCTCTCTGTCGGAGAAGGCTGTCGATCTGGGCGACCTCGTTCGACTCTAGTCAACTCCCGCGACCGCAGCAGGGGAGCGGCGGGTGCCTGTTCTACCGTAGGACCCATGACGGTAGAGGGCACCCAGCGCGGCAGTTCCTGGCGTGAGTACACCGACCAAGGCTTGTCCAAGGTTCTGGCCGCGGCGCTGGCGGCGTTTGTCGAGAAGGGGTACGACGGCGCGTCGATCCGTGAGATCGCGTCCCGCGCCGGTCTGTCGGTCCCCGGTCTCTATCACCACTACCCCTCCAAGCAGGCGCTGCTGGTGGGGTTGACGAACGCGGTGATGCGCGAACTCCTCGATCGCAGCCATGCGGCGGTGGCCGAGGCGGGTCCGACACCGGGCGAGCGGTTCGACGCGGTCATCGAGTCGTTGCTGCGGTTCCACATGTACCGGCGTGAACAGGCGTTCGTCGCGTCCAGGGAGACGCGGAGCATGGAACCGGAGAGCCGGAAGGCGTACATCGCGCTGCGCGACGAGCAGCAGGAGATGCTGGACGACATCGTCCGCGAGGGGGTGGCGGCCGGGCTGTTCCGGACACCGTTCCCGGAGGACGCGAGCCGTGCCGTCGTCACGATGTGCGTCGCGGTGTCCACCTGGTACCGGGAGGACGGGCCGCTGTCGCCCGACGAACTGGTCGAGCGGTACCTGGCGATCGCGAGGAGCACGGTCGGCGCGTCCGACTGAGTCTTGACCGGCCTTCGAAGGTGTGGAATTGTCGGGGACGACTTCGACCGAGCGAGTGATCGGTCGGTACCGGAGTCGTCGTACTGACTGGAGGTAGTTGTGGCGATCGATCTGTCCTACGCACCCGGGGTGACCGCGCTCGTCGAGAAGACCGAGGCGTTCATCCGCGAAGTCGTGCTGCCCATCGAGGACGAGCACGGCGGCGACATCACCGCTGCTGGTGGCGACACCCTGCGCGTGGAGCTGCAGAAGGCAGCCAAGGACGCCGGAGTCTTCGCCCCGCACGCACCTGTCGAGTACGGCGGGCACGGCCTGAACATGACCGATCGCGCGCCCGTCTTCGAGGCTGCGGGCTATTCGCTGTTCGGTCCGACGGCCCTGAACATCGGGGCACCCGACGAAGGCAACGTCCACATGCTCGCGCACATCGCCAGCCCCGAGCAGAAGGAGCGGTTCCTCGCCCCGCTGGCGCACGGCGACATGCGGTCGGCGTTCGCCATGACCGAGCCGTCACCCGGAGCCGGCTCGGACCCCTCGGCGCTGACCACGCGCGCCGAAAAGGTGCCGGGCGGGTGGAAGATCAATGGCCACAAGTACTTCATCACCGGCGCCGACGGCGCGGGATTCTTCATCATCTTCGCCCGCACGTCCGGCGTGCCCGGCGACCGCGGCGGCGCCACGATGTTCCTCACACCGGCCGACGCCGACGGGCTGAGGGTGGGCCGCCACATCGACACCCTCGACCGGGCGATGATCGGTGGGCACTGCGAGGTGTTCTTCGACGACCTGTTCGTCCCCGACAGCGGGGTTCTCGGCGAGGTGGACCAGGGATTCGCCTACGCCCAGGTCCGGCTCGGGCCCGCCCGGATGACACACGTCATGCGTTGGCTCGGTGCGGCGCGCCGCGGCCACGACGTCGCCGTGGCACACGTCGCGCAGCGTGACGGTTTCGGAGGCAAGCTGGGCGATCTGGGCATGGTCCAGAAGATGGTCGCAGACAACGAGATCGACATCGCCGCCAGCCGGGCACTGTTGACGCGGGCGTGCTGGGAACTCGATCAGGGCGGCCACGCGAGCAACTCCACGTCCATCGCCAAGACCTACGCGTCCGAGGCCATCTTCCGCATCGTCGACCGCTCGATCCAGATGTGCGGCGGTCTCGGCGTGTCCGGCGACCTGCCCCTCGCCCGGCTGTCCCGCGAGGTGCGACCGTTCCGCGTCTACGACGGACCGTCCGAGGTGCACCGCTGGGCCATCGCCAAGCGTGTCGTGGGTGCCGCGAAGAAGGCCGCGCGGGAGGCGGGCGCATGAGCGAACATCGGGGGCTCGATCTCGTTGCGCTGCAAAAGTTCCTGACCGCGTCGGACGTTCCTCTCGACGGCGAGTTGCGGGCCGACCTGATCGCCGGCGGCAAGTCCAACCTCACCTACGCCATCTTCGACGACTCCTCGCGGTGGGTGCTGCGAAGGCCGCCCACCGCGGGGCTCACACCCTCGGCGCACGACGTGGCCCGCGAGTTCCGCATCACCTCGGCCCTGCAGGGCACCGACGTCCCGGTGGCCGCCACCGTCGCACTGTGCGAGGACGACAGTGTGATGGGCGCGCCGTTCACCGTGGTCGAACACGTGACGGGTCAGGTGATCCGGACCAAGTCGGATCTCGAGGCGCTGTCCGGCGACGACATCGACTCGTGCACCGACGAACTGGTCCGTGTGCTCGGCGCGTTGCACAACGTCGACTACGACGCCGTCGGCCTGGGCGAGCTCGGCCGCCCGGACGGGTACGTGGCCCGGCAGGTCACATTGTGGGCGAGCCAGTGGGGGCGGGTGAAGACGACGGACTCCGCGGACGTCGACCGCCTGCATGCCGCGCTCGTCGAATCGATTCCGCAGCAGTCGGAGTCGTCGATCGTGCACGGCGACTACCGCATCGACAACACCATCCTCGCGTCCGGCGACGTGAGCACCGTCGCGGCGGTCGTCGACTGGGAACTGTCGACCCTCGGCGACCCGCTCACCGACGTCGCCCTGATGTGCGTCTACCGGCATCCGGCTCTCGACCTGGTGCTCGGCGAACCGGCGGCCTGGACGAGCCCGCGACTGCCGTCGGCCGACGACCTCGCGCAGCGCTACACCGTGGCCTCGGGGCGCGAACTGGTCCACTGGAACTTCTACCTGGCGCTCGCGAACTTCAAACTCGCCGTCATCGCCGAGGGCATCAACCACCGCTACCGGGTCGGTGCCACCGTCGGTGAGGGTTTCGACAAGGCGGGCGACGCGGTGCCCGAATTCGTCGCGGCCGGCCTGCGCGCCCTGAAAGGACAGACCGTATGAGTCGCACCGCACTGATCACCGGCGCCTCACGTGGCATCGGACTCGGCATCGCCACCCGTCTCGCCGAACAGGGGTACGGGCTGACGATTACCGCCCGCGATCGCGATCGGCTCGAGTCCGTGGCCGCCGACCTGCGGACCGCGGGCGCGAAGGAGGTCGTCGCGGTCGCGGGTGACCTCGCCGACGAGGAATCCGCGGGACGCGTCGTCGAGGCGCACGCCGACGCGTTCGGGTCGCTCAACGCGCTGGTACTCAATGCCGGGGTCGGAACCGCGGGCCCCATCGGCGAGTTCCCCATGCGCCGATTCGACAAGAGCCTCGGAGTCAACCTGCGGGCGCCGTTCAGCCTGCTGCAGCAGTCGCTGCCGCTGCTCCGGACCGGTGCGGCGGAGAACCCGGGACGCGGGTCCAAGGTCGTGGCCCTGGCATCGATCACCGGCGTGTACGCCGAGGCGGGGCTCGCCGTCTACGGCGCGACCAAGGCCGCCCTGATCTCCCTGACCGAGACGCTGAACGTCGAGGAGTCGGGCAACGGCGTCTCCGCGACCGCGCTCGCCCCCGCGTACGTCGACACCGACATGTCCGCGTGGATCCACGACACGATCCCGCCCGAAGCGATGATCGAGGTCAACGACATCGTCGAACTCGTCGACGCCCTGCTGCGGCTGTCGTCGCGTGCGGTGGTCCCGAAGATCGTCGTGGGACGCGCCGGAACGGACGGCTACCGCGCGTAGTCCTCGTCCTCCTGGGCCTCGCCGCGCTTGCGGAAGAACTTGAACCCGGGGACGCCCTGGATCGCCTGGCGCACGCCCTGGACCTCCTCGAGGAGTTGGTGGATCTCCGGCGACACGGTGTCCAGGGTCGCCAGGATCGGCATCAGCCCCTCCATGCGCAGGGTCAGCTCGGGCAGGTGGTCCACCAACCCGATCGCGGCGTGAATCTCCTCCTCGGTGAGGTCGTCGACGAACCGCTGCGCCAGTGGGGCGGCCTTCGTCGCTAGCGGCTCGTACAGACTGATCAGCGTCTGCGCCGACGCGGATGTGTGCCCTGCCGTGGCGACGACGGTTGCCGCCGATTCCGCAACCGCGTTCGCCCTCGCCACCGCGATCTCGGCGCCGTCGCTGATCGCCTCGATGCGGGAAATCAGCTCCTCCACCTGGTCCAGGAGGGTGCCGATCCGGCCGGGAAGGGAGACGACGAGTTCAGCGGTATCCGCCGACCACCGGACGATCCCGGTGACGGTACGCACCAGGTCGCGGGTTCCGAGTTGTACGAGAGCCATCGGCCCATCCTGCCTGATGCCTTTCGCACCTCACGTTTCGGTCGTGGCAGACGTCTACCTTTCAGAGGCCCGTACACCTGGAAGGATTGGCACCGTGAATGCCGACCGAGCAGCACACACAGTCATCGATTCACCGATCGGCCCCCTGACGCTGGTGAGCGTCGACGGGGTGCTGAGCGGCATCTACATGGTCGAACACCGGCACCAGCCCGATCCCGCGACTTTCGGGGAACGCGACACCGCAGATTTCGACGAGGCCATCACCCAGCTCACCGAATACTTCGACGGCAGGCGCACCGAGTTCACCGTCCCGCTCGCCGCGCGAGGCACCCCGTTCCAGCAACGAGTGTGGGACGCCCTGCGCACGATCCCGTACGGCGAGACGTGGACGTACGGTCAGCTGGCCGACTCCCTCGGCACCCCGACCGCGATTCGCGCGGTGGCGGCGGCGAACGGCAGAAATCCGATCAGCATCATCGTTCCGTGCCACCGCGTCATCGGGAGCAACGGCAGCCTGACGGGGTACGCGGGCGGGCTCGACCGCAAACGGTTCCTGCTCGAACGCGAAGCGGAACGGGCGGGACTCCGGCTGAGCYGATGACCCTGAAACCGTTCGAAGACGTCGTGGCCGAGCACGGCCCGACGGTGCTGCGGGTCTGCAGGGCCGTGGTCGGCCCGGTGGACGCCGAGGACGCCTGGTCGGAGACGTTCATCGCCGCGATGCGGGCGTATCCCGACCTGCGTCCCGGGAGCAACATCGAGGCGTGGCTGGTGACCATCGCGCACCGGAAAGCGCTCGACCACATTCGTGCGCGCGACCGGCGGCCCGTCCCCACCGACGAGCTTCCCGAGCAGACCACCGACCGCGGACTTCCCGGCGGTCACGACCCCGAGTTGTGGAACGCGGTCGGCGCCCTGCCGATGAAGCAACGGGCTGCGGTGGCGTATCACTACCTGGCCGGGCTGCCGTACACCGAGATCGCGGTGATCCTCGGCAACTCCCCGGACGCGTCGCGGCGGGCGGCTGCCGACGGCATTGCGGCGCTACGCAAGACCCTCTCGATCTCTGTGAGTGGAGACATCACATGAACATCCCCGACATCGTCTACGCCCTGTCCGCGTCGGACTCCGCGGTCGAGCAGAAACTGCGTGAGCGGCTCGCCGCCCTCGCCGCCGAGGCAGGTCTCCTCGACGTCGCGTACCGGACCCTCGACACCCCCGTCGGTTCGCTTCTGCTCGCCGCCACCGATCGCGGGCTGGTGCGGGTCGCCTTCCCCAATCAGGATCACGACGCCGTACTACAGACCCTCGCCGAGCAGATCAGTCCCCGGATCCTGCGCGCACCCGCCCGGCTCGACAGGGTGGCCCACGAGATCGACGAATACTTCCTCGGTGAGCGCACAAGCTTCGACATCCCGCTGGATTTCAGGCTGTCCAAGGGATTTCGGCTCGAGGTTCTCCATCATCTTCCCGAAATCGACTACGGGCACACCGCGAGCTACGCCGCGGTCGCGGCGGCCGCGGGCAGTCCGAAAGCAGTGCGCGCGGTCGGAACCGCCTGCGCCCTCAACCCGCTCCCGGTCGTGGTTCCCTGCCACCGGGTGGTCCGCAGCGACGGCAGCATGGGCCAGTACGCGGGCGGGCCGGAAGCCAAGTCGATCCTGCTGACTTTGGAGGCAGCGGCATGACTACCTTGACGCAACGCGTGAACGATCTGGATTGGCACGGTCTTCACGCCGAGACCGACGCCGCCGGATGCGCGCAATCGGAGCAGATCCTGACTGCCGAGGAGTGCGCGCAGATCGCGGACATGTATGAGGAGGTCGAGCGTTTCCGGTCCACCGTCGACATGGCCCGGCACCGTTTCGGCTCGGGACAGTACCGGTACTTCGACTACCCGCTACCGGAGGTCGTGGCCGAACTCCGCGCGGCCTTCTACCCGAAACTGCTTCCCGTGGCACGGGACTGGGCGGCAAAGCTGAGGCAGCCCTCGCCGTGGCCGGACACCCTCGGCGAATGGCTGGACATGTGCCACGACGCCGGCCAGAAACGGGCGACACCGATCCTGCTCAGCTATCGCGCGAACGACTGGAACGCCCTGCACCGTGACCTCTACGGTGACCTCGTGTTCCCGTTGCAGGTGGTGATCGGCCTCGACCGTCCGGGAGTGGACCACGAGGGCGGGGAGTTCATGCTCGTCGAGCAGCGGCCCCGCGCCCAGTCCCGGGGCACGGTGACGACGCTGCGGCAGGGGCACGCGCTGATCTTCACCACCAGGGACAGGCCCGTGCGCTCGACCCGCGGTTGGTCGACCGGACCGGTACGGCACGGTGTCAGCACCGTTCGGCGCGGCACCCGCCGGACCCTCGGCCTGGTCCTCCACGACGCCGAGTGACCGTGATGTCCGCCTTGATACCCCGCCCCCGAACCGAGGTGGCGCCCGGCGCCGTCCACGTCCCCGATTGGCTCACGCCGGCCGAGCAACGCCACCTGGTGGCCGAATGCCGGCGCTGGGCCACCGCACCGGTCCCGATGCGGGCCGCGCAACTGCCGACGGGGCACCGCATGTCGGTGCAGACGGTGTGCCTCGGCTGGCACTGGAAGCCGTATTCCTACTCGCGCACAGCCGAGGACGCGGGCGGTGGCCGCGTGGCGCCGGTGCCCGACTGGCTGGTCGCACTCGGCCGGCGGGCGGTGAGTGAGGCCTACGGGCAGCCCGCCGACGGGTACACACCCGATGCCGCGCTGATCAACTTCTACGACGACACCGCGAAGATGGGCATGCACCAGGACAAGGAGGAGCGGTCCGATGCGGCCGTCGTATCGTTGAGCATCGGCGACACGTGCACATTCCGCTTCGGCAACACCACCACCCGCACCAAGCCGTACACCGACGTCGAGTTGCTGTCGGGTGACCTCTTCGTGTTCGGTGGCGAGTCCCGGTTCGCGTATCACGGAGTACCGAAAGTGTTTCCCGGCACGAGCGATCCGGACTGCGGACTGACCACGGGCCGACTGAACATCACGCTGCGGGTGACGGGACTCGAGGACACATGAGAGTGCAACTGCCGTACCGGGGTCCGTTCACCCATGCGCCGTTGTGGGGCGCGCTCCGCGCCCACACCGTGTCCGGGCTCGAGCGACACGGCCCCGACGGAACCCACACCCGGGTGGTGAACGGTCCGCAGGGGCCCGCGCTCGTGTCCGTCGTCGTCCGTCCCGCCGACGGGGACGTCGAGGCGCACCTGACACCGGCGGATCCCGGAGACATCGAAGCGCTGACCGCCGCGGTCCGGCGCTGGCTCGACCTCGACGCCGATCCGGGGCCGATCGACGCCGCGTTGAGCCGGCACCCGCTCCTGGCTCCGCTGGTGGCGCTGCGTCCGGGTCTGCGGCGCCTGGGGAGCGTGGACGGGTTCGAGACGGCGGTTCTGACCATTCTCGGACAACAGGTTTCGCTGGCGGCGGCCCGGACGTTCGGCAGCCGGCTCGTGCACGCGTACGGCCGGCCGGTCCACGACGGATTCTTCGCGTTCCCCGAACCGGAGACGCTGGCGGCGCTCTCACCCGAACAGTTGCGCTCGACCCTCGGCCTCACCGGCGTCCGGGCCAGGACGGTGCTCGCGCTGGCCCAGGCCGCGTCCGGCGGTCTGCGTCTCGGCGCGGACACCGACCCGGCCGAATTCCGGGCCGGTCTGCTCGCACTGCCCGGCATCGGTCCGTGGACAGCGGACTATCTGACGGTGCGGGTGCTGGCCGACCCGGACGCGTTCACACCCGACGACCTCGTCCTCAAACGCGCGCTGGGGGTCAGGACCGGCAGGCAGGCAGCGGAACTCGCCGAGTCGTGGCGACCGTGGCGGGCCTACGCG
>NZ_JBFUGT010000221.1:0-10874 GCF_056402775.1 Rhodococcus sp. P3_B8 | reverse complement strand
TCCGCGTGCCGCGGCGCCCCGACCTGATGTTTCTTGGATAATGTGTTGGTGGCCAAGGGGTATCGACCGGTGAATCGTGATCAGCAGTTTTTGTTGCCACCGGACATGCGGGAGTGGGTGCCGCCCACGCATCCGGTGTGGACGGTGATCGAGATCGTCGACACCCATCTCGACACCAGCGCTTTTCACGGCTCTCGCCGCACCGGGGGTGCCGGGCGSGCCGGGTACGACCCGGACATGCTGGTGACCCTGCTGRTCTGGGCGTGGTCGCGGGGGGTGCGGTCGTCGCGGCAGATCGAGCGGGCCTGCTCGGAGGTGGTGTCCTACCGGGTGATCTGCGCCGGCGACACCCCCGATCACGTGACGATCTCACGGTTCCGCAAGGACAACCACACCGCCTGCGAGGCCCTGTTCACGCAGGTCCTGATCCTGGCCGCACGGTTGGGTCTGGGCCGACTCGAGACGATCGCGTTGGACGGGGTGAAGATCGCCTCGAACGCATCGAAGGACGCCAACCGCACCGAGGACGGGCTGCGCCGGGCAGCCGAGGCCGAGGCCGCGCGGATCGCCGCCGCCGCGGTGGCCGCGCACGCCGCCACCGATGACGCCGAKGACGACCTCTACGGCGAGGACGATCCGGGCCCGGGACAGGTGCCGGCGGAGTTGGCCGATCCCAGCACCCGCTCGGCCCGGATCGCCGAGGCATTGGCCCAGCTCGACGCGGAGAAGGACGCCGAACGGTGCGAGCGGGASSRGAARGCRCAGGACTATCTGGCCCGGCTCGACGCGGGCCAGACGGTGATGGGCCGGGTGCCGGTCGGGGCCGAGGTCGCCGCCGCCGAGCGGCGTCTGGCCGAGGCGGTCGCCGCCCAGCASGCGGTGATCGAGCGGTTCCAGGGTGGCACCGAGGCCGGGGGCGGGGGCACCCGGTTCGCACCGAARCCGGTCGASRAGCACCACCTGGTCCGGCGCCGGCGCACCGAACTCGACACCGCCCTCCGCAAACAGGGCGAGCGCRCCGCCGCCGCCGGGCAGCGGCGCCGCAACACCACCGATCCCGATTCGCGGTTGCAGCCGCTGCGCGGCGGCGGCTGGGTGCAGGGCTACAACTGTCAGGCCTTCACCAGCGAGGACGGGTTGATCCTGGCCACCGGGGTCGGGACCGGCCCGGCGGACTACGACTAYTTCCCCGAGATGGTCGACAAGGCCGGGGCGGCCGCGCACCTGATCGACACCACCCGACGTGGGAAGGAACCGACCGGCACGAGCCCGGAGGAGCTGATTGGGGTGATGCTCTTCGACGCCGGCTACTGCTCCCGCGAGAACCTCACCGCGCCGGGCCCGGACCGGTTGATCGCCACCGGCAAATCCCGTCACCTCGAGGCCGCCGCCACCGCTGATCCGGTCACCGGACCGCCACCGCCGCAAGCGGATCCGATCCAGGCCATGACCCACCGGCTGCGCACCGAGGCCGGTATCGCCACCTACCGCAAACGCTCACCCATCGCCGAAACCGTGTTCGGGCACGCCAAACACAACCTCGGATTCCGCCGCTTCACCAGCCGCGGMCTCGACCGCGCCCGCAGCGAATGGGCGTTCCACGCCGCCGTGCACAACCTCGGCAAGATCCTCACCCACCTGACCGGMGGCACCCCGCTCCCGGCCACCCCCTGACCCGGCGGGGGCCACCCCCGCACCGGCACCCACCKCGGCACGAGACACCCGCACCCGGACCGCCCTCACTCAATTCCGCAACAGCCCCCSGGCGGTTAACAAGTACTCACGGGCGGCGGAGTCGCACGAGGGAGTAACGTCGGGAACAGAACATGAATCCGACCTCGAGTGCGAAGGAATTCCGATGAATCTGGCCTTGACCGACGAGGAGCTGGCGTTCCGCGACGAGATGCGAACGTTCTTCACCACGCAGATTCCGGCGGAGATCCGCGAGCGGTATGCGCGTGGTGAAGAAGTGGGGAAGGAAGGGTTCATCGAGTCCCAGCGGATTCTGAACGCCAACGGGCTCGCTACGCCGCACTGGCCGGTCGAGTGGGGCGGCCGCGACTGGACTCCGGTGCAGAAGCACATCTGGCTCGACGAACTGCAGCTCGCCTCGGTACCCGAGCCGCTCGCGTTCAACACCAGCATGGTCGGCCCCGTCATCGCGGCATTCGGATCGCAGGAGCAGAAGGAGAAATTCCTTCCCCCGACCGCCAACCTCGACATCTGGTGGTGCCAGGGATTCTCCGAACCCGAGGCAGGCTCCGACCTCGCGTCGCTGAAGACCCGCGCCGTCCGCGACGGCGACGACTACGTGATCAACGGCCAGAAGACGTGGACCACCCTCGCGCAGCACGCCGACTGGATCTTCGTCCTTGCCCGCACCAACCCGGACGCCCCCAAGAAGCAGGCCGGCATCTCGTTCATCCTCGTCGACATGAAGACGCCCGGCGTCACGGTGCGCCCGATCAAGCTGATCGACGGCGGCTACGAGGTCAACGAGATCTTCTTCGAGGACGTGCGCGTGCCGGCCGAGAACCTCGTGGGCGAGGAGAACCAGGGCTGGAGCTACGCCAAGTTCCTGCTCGGCAACGAGCGCACCGGTGTGACCCGGCTGGGATTCTCCAAAGTCCGTCTCGCGCAGGCGAAGGAACGCGCAGCCGAGATCTCGGTCGGCGAGGGGACGCTGCTCGACGATCCGCTGTTCGCCGCCCGGATCGCCGAACTGGAGAACGAGATCATCGCGCTCGAACTCACCCAGCTGCGGGTGGTGGCCAGTTCGGCCGACGGCAAGCCGAACCCGGCGTCGTCGCTGCTGAAGCTGCGCGGGTCCGAACTGCAGCAGGCCACACTCGAACTGCTGACCGACGTCGCGGGACCCGACTCCCTGCCCTTCGCCGCAGGTGACGGCATCGCCTCGCCGCTCTGGGCGCAGCGGACGACTCCGACGTATCTGAACTACCGCAAGGTTTCCATCTACAGCGGATCGAGCGAAGTGCAGCGCAGCATCATCGCCTCCTCGATCCTCGGATTGTGAGGGCGTGACATGGACTTCGAACTGACCGACGAACAGAAACTGCTGCGCGACACCACCCGCGAACTGCTGGGCCGCAGCTACGACGCGGAGAAGCGCAACACCGTCACCGACACCGAGCAGGGGTGGAGCCCGCAGGTGTGGAAGCAACTCGCCGAGGTGGGACTGCTGGGCCTGAGCTTCGACGAGGAAGACGGCGGAATGGGCGCCGGACCGGTCGAGGTCGCATCGGTGATGACCGAGATCGGCCGCCGCCTCGCGCCCGAACCCGTCCTCGACGCCGTGCTCGTCCCCGGCGGTCTGATCGCTGCGGCCGGCAGCACGGAGCAGCGCCGCCGGATTCTGCCGGACGTGTCCGAGGGCAATCTCCTGCTGGCCTTCGCCGATCGGGAACCGGGTGTGCGCTGGCCGTCCACCCAGGTGTCCACGACCGCGAAGAAGGACGGCGACGCGTGGACCCTCACCGGTACCAAGAACCCCGTTCCGCACGGCGGTAGCGCGAACACCCTGGTCGTCACGGCGGCACTCCCGGACGGTGGGGTCGGACTGTTCCTCGTCGACGCCGATGCCAGCGGCCTGACCCGCACCGCCTACGCGACCCACGACGGATTGCGGGCCGCGCAGGTGGAACTGTCGGACACCCCGGCGGAGCCTCTCGGTGCGGGCGGCGACGCATCGTCGGCGATCGAGAGCGCGCAGATCCGGGCGCAGGCGGCACTGTGTGCGGAGGCGGTCGGCGCGATGGAGGAAGCGCTGCGACTGACCACCGAGTACCTGAAGACCCGCAAGCAGTTCGGTGTCCCGATCGCGAAGTTCCAGACGCTCACGCACCGTGCGGCCGACATGTACGTGCTGCTGGAACTGGCTCGCAGCATGAGTCTCTACGCGACGATGTCGCTGGCCGACGGAACCGCCGATCCGGTGGTCGCCTCCCGCGCCAAGCTGCAGATCGGCCGCTCCGCCCGCACGATCGGGCAGGAAGCGATCCAGATGCACGGCGGCATCGGCATGACGGCCGAGTATCCGGTCGGCCACTACGTGAGCCGGCTGACGGCCATCGAGCACACCCTCGGCGGGTCCGACGACCACCTGCGGGTGCTCGCGTCGGCGACCACCCAGGGCACCATCAGCATCATCTAGCCGCCCCCGTGAGTACTTATTAACCGCCCGCGGTTAATAAGTACTCACGGGTCCAGGTCTCGGATTGGTATCGGAAAGAGCGTTTACGACGTGTCGCACAGGGACCCCAGTGTGACGCGGCTAACGTTCTGCGCGCACACCAGAACTCACGGGGGATGTACGTAATCTCGGTGAAGGAGCATTGCCATGGGGTCCGGTCCAGTCAAAGCGATCATGTGGAGCCTGCTTTTCGTGGGACTCGTCGGTGCGGGAGTCGGGATCTCCGAACTGCACGTTCCCTGGACGGTCGCATCGCTGATCGTCGCCTCGGTCTCCGGACTGGTCCTGCTCAGGATCCGCGCCGACGCGCACCCCGAACTGCACAGCGACCGCCGGATGGCTGCCGGCTGACCCGCGGTCACTCCGTCTGAAGACCGTCCGCCCACCTGCCGATGTCGCCGCGTTCGAGTGCGAGCGCCAGCAGTTCCGGGAACTTGTCCGGGGTGCAGGCGAATGCGGGAATGCCGAGCACCCCGAGGGCCGCGGCGTTGTCGTGATCGAACGACGGGGCGCCGTCGTCGGACAGTGCCAGCAGAACAACCACCTGGACGCCCGCGTTCGTCATCGCCGCCATCCGCCGCAGCATCTCCGCGCGGATCCCGCCCTCGTACAGGTCCGAGATCAGCACGAACAGCGATTCGGTCGGTCTGTCGATCAGTGACTGGCTGTAGGCGATGGCCCGGTTGATGTCGGTGCCGCCGCCGAGTTGCGTGCCGAACAGCACGTCGACGGGATCGGACAGCTTGTCGGTGAGGTCGACGACCGCCGTGTCGAACACGACCAGCGACGTCTTCAGCGCGCGCATCGAGGCGAGGACCGCGCCGAACACGGACGCGTACACGACGCTCGACGCCATCGACCCGGACTGGTCGATGGCGAGGACGACGTCGCGGTGCACGGCCTGCGATCGGCGGCCGTATCCCAGCAGCCGCTCCGGCACCACCGTCTTGTACTCGGGGAGGTAGTGCGCGAGGTTGGCGCGGATCGTGCGATTCCAGTCGATGTCGCGGTACTTGGGGTTGGTGATGCGGGCCGACCGGTTCAGGGCACCGGTGACGGCGGTCCTGGTCTTCTGCGCGATCCGTTCCTCCACCTCCCGGACCACCTTCTCGACGACCATCCGGGCGGTGGCCTTGCTGGTCTCGGGCATAACCCGGTTCAGGCTCAGCAGCGTGCCGACGAGGTGGACGTCCGGTTCGACGGCGTCGAGCAGTTCGGGTTCGAGGAGCAGCTGGGTGAGGCCGAGCCGGTCGATGGCGTCCTTCTGCATCACCTGCACGACGCTGCTCGGGAAGTAGGTGCGGATGTCGCCGAGCCAGCGCGCGACCTTCGGCGCCGATCCGCCGAGACCCGCGCCGCGACGGCGGCTCTTCGTCCCTTCGCTGCTGGTGTCGTACAGGGCGGCCAGAGCGCCGTCCATCGCCGCGTCCGCCTTGGACGCGAGACCGCCGGTGGATTCCTCGGCGGCGTTGCCCAGCAGCAGCCGCCAGCGGCGTAGCCGCTCCGCGTCTTCGGTCACGACGTCACCCCCAGAATGTCCGCGACGGTCCGGATCGCGATCGTGCCCCGACGAGCGTCGACCTCGGCGCGGGCATCGGCGGTGGACCCGCCCTCCACGGACTGCCCGATCGCCCGGCGTTCCCCGGTTTCGAACCCGCCGAACGTGCGCCGCAGCAGTGGCAGTACGTCGACGAAGTCCTGCTCGCGCAGCCCCGACACCCATCCGTCGAGCAGTTGCAGCAGTTGCCGGTCGTGGACCAGCAGCAGCCCTCCGCCGCCGAGGAAGCCGTCGACCCACCCCGCCTTGGCGGAGGGATCGGCGCCGACGGACAGCGCCCGCGACAGTCGGGTGGCGGACTCGGTTTCGCTGACGGTGCCTGCGTCGCGGAGCAATCGGACCATGCGCCCGATCACGAGGCCGTTCACGTCGCTGCGGTCGACGAGGCCTGCGAGTGTGCCGAGCCACCGCGCCGACGCACGATCGTCGTCGCGCAGCATCACCGCCGCGTGGACGTCATCGACGGCGCGGCGCAGGTCGAGTGCGCTGTCGTCGTCCAGACCCGATATCGCGGTGGGCAGTCCGGCGCAGATGCGGACGAGCAGGCTGTCGGTGACGCGGGTGAGGGACGAGACGTCGGTGCCGCGGACGTCCCCGTATCGCAAGGTGCGGGTGAGCGCGGGCAGGGCATCCATCAGGTGCATCACGTCGTGGTCGAGTGTGGCCGCCGTCTCCAGCGCCCGCAGCAGTTCGGCCAGCGCATCGCCGAGATCCGACAGGAGGGCCTGCTCGAGCAGCCCGGTGAGCTGGGCGAGCGAGACGTCACCGGCCGACGCCTCCTCACGCACCTTCGCTGTCGCCGCGGCCTCGACGGTGGTGCCCCACAGCGACGCCTCGATGATCGACACCGCCAGTTCGGGTTTCCAGGTGAGGGACCACGTCTCACGGAATGTGCCGGTGCCGCGGACGTCACTGTCGGCCGGCGTGCCCCAGTCGACACCGAGGATCTGCAGGCGGTGCAGGAGCCGGGACCGCGCGACGTCGTTGTCTCGGCGCAGGTCGAGGTCGATGGTCTTCTCGGTGGCCTGCTGCTTGAGGCGCAGCGTCTTCGCCCGCRCCCGCAGGTCGGCGTCGAGGGGAACCGTCGGGGTGTTCTCCGGGACGGCGCCGAGTGCCTCGCCGACGACGAGTCGCCGTGTGATGAGGTCGAGCAGGACGTCGTCGCCGTCGCACATCACGGCGCGGGTGGCCTCGGTGACCTCGGAGAGCCCGGCGAGCGGCCGCGCTCGCATCGCCGCCAACGTGTCTGCGAGACGGACGGATTCGATGACGTGCGCACTCGACACCGGAAGGTCCTCGTCCCGCAGCACCCGCGCGACCTTCGTGAGCCAGCGGGTGATCGTCCGGTCCGGTGCGGTGAACAGGTGGTGATACCAACCGGGGGAGGTGATCCCGGCGCCGTATCCCGACGCCGCGGACAGTCGTGAATGCGTCCACGGCACCCACGTCAGCGAGGTCTTGATCTTGGGGATTCCCTTGAGGATTCGCGCGTCCGCGGTGGCCGGACCCAGAGGACCGGCGAGTGCCGGGGCGTGCCAGGCGCCGCACACCACCGCGATCCGCTGGGCGCCGCCCTTGATCACCTTCCGCAGCGTCTGCCGCATGTACGCCTCGCGCCTGCTGGTGGGCTCGTCGAGTTCGACGGTGTCCCGCAGAGCGGTCATGGCCTCGGTGATCGCGTCGAACGAGTCGGGACCCGAACCCGATTCGATGACGGCGTCCCACCAGCGTTCGGTGTCGTCGTAGCCCGCCGCGGCGGCCAACTGGGTCAGCGGATCCTCGGTACGGGGCTCGGAGTCGTCTGCGGCGAGGGTATTGGCGGCGGGAAGGTCGCAGAAGCGGACGTCGACGCCGCGCCCGGCCGCCCACGACAGCGCCTGCCACTCCGGGGAGAACACGGCGAACGGCCAGAACGCCGCCGTCCGGGGCTCCCCGGTGGCATACGCGAGCAGGGCCACCGGAGGTTCCATGGTGTCGGAGGCGGTCAACGCGACCAGCGGATCGGCGTCCGCGGGCCCTTCGATCAGGACGGCGTCGGGGACGAATTCGTCGAGCGCGCGCCGCACCGATCGTGCCGAACCGGGCCCGTGGTGGCGGATGCCGAAGACACGGACGTCGGAGTTCACCCGGTGACCTCGCGGCACGCCCGGTAGAAGTCGGCCCAGTCCTCCCGTTCGCGGACCACGGCCTCGAGGTATTCGATCCACACGACCTTGTCGGCCACCGGGTCCTTCAGCACGGACCCGAGAATGCCGGCGGCGACGTCGGACGGGCGGAGCACCCCGTCGCCGAAGTGCGCGGCGAGGGCGAGTCCGTTGGTGACGACGGAGATCGCCTCCGCCGTGGACAGCGTTCCGGACGGCGACTTCAGCTTGGTACGGCCGTCGCCGGTGACGCCCGACCGGAGTTCGCGGAACACGGTGACCACGCGCCGGATCTCGTCGACGGTCGCCGGAATCTCCGGCAGTTCCAGCGAGGACCCGAGTTGCTCGACGCGCCGCGCGACGATGGCGACTTCGTCCTCCTCGTCGGCGGGCAGCGGCAGGACCACCGTGTTGAACCGTCTGCGCAGCGCGGAGGACAGTTCGTTGACCCCGCGGTCGCGGTCGTTCGCGGTGGCGATCAGGTTGAAACCCTTGGCGGCCTGCACCTCGGTGCCCAGTTCGGGGATGGGCAGCGTCTTCTCCGACAGCACGGTGATGAGCGCGTCCTGCACATCGGCGGGAATGCGGGTGAGTTCCTCGACCCGTGCGATCCGCCCGCCCTGCATGGCCGTCATGACGGGGGACGGAACGAGTGCACCCGCTGTCGGGCCCTCGGCGAGAAGCCGCGCGTAGTTCCAGCCGTACCGGATGGCCTCCTCCGGCGTCCCCGACGTTCCCTGGACGAGCAGGGTCGACTCGCCGGAGACCGCCGCCGACAGGTGTTCGGACACCCACGTCTTCGCGGTGCCGGGGACGCCGAGCAGAAGCAGCGCGCGGTCGGTCGCAAGCGTCGCGACGGCCACTTCGATGAGCCGGCGGGGACCGACGTACTTGGGGGTGATGACGGTGCCGTCGTCGAGTTCGCCGCCGAGCAGGTACGTCACGACCGCCCACGGAGACAATTTCCACGACGGTGGCCGGGGCCGGGTGTCGTGCGCGGCGAGGGCGGCGAGTTCGTCGGCGTAGGCCTGCTCGGCGTGGGGTCGTAGCAGGTCGGCCTGGGCGGCCGCGATCTCGGTCACTCGAGCTCCTTCAGGACTGTTCTGCGGTGGTCGATGTTGGTGGCGACAGTGGCGAATGCCTGGTGCCAGCCGGGATCACGGGTGCGTTCGGCGGCTGCTCGGAGAAGCGGCGCCGCAGCGAACGGGAAATGCGTCTCGGCGCTGCGGAGGGTCGAGTAGTGGCTGTGCCGGGAGAACTGCCCCAGATCCTTGCCGGTCTCGGCGTGCCGCCCGGCGACGTCCTCGAGGCGAGCGATCACCCGCTCGGCCAGGTCGAGCGGCCAGGGGTGGGGCAGACCGTCGAACAGGGCGGCGCCGTCGACGCCCAGCAGGTAGGAGTCGGCGCGACCCGACAGGATGTATGCGAGGCGTTCGCGGGCGGGGACGATCGGCACGACGCGCCGTTCGGTTGTCCGTCCCTCCCGGTGCAGCAGAGCCGACGCCCAGCGCGGATTGCGCTGCAGCACGGTCGCGGTGGTCCACGCCTCCATCATCACCTCCCGCCACTGGTCTTCGATCCGAATCTCCAACGCGGTGGAGGCGGAGCCGATCATGCCTTCCCACACCGACAAGGGGGCGGCGGTGACCACCATCCGCAACCACCAGCTGCGGATTCCCTTGTTCTTGAAATGGACGTCCTCGATGCCGTCGCGACGGGCCGAATCGTCCAGGGAGCCGGGCATGTTCACCACGAGACGGGTGCGCAGCGGCTTCTTCTCCACGCGCACCCATGCCCGGGCGCGAGCGGCCATCCGCTCGGCGTATGCGGAGTTCGGCAGCTGGCGCAGCAACTGGACCGCCTGCTGGCGCACCTCTTTCCGCCGGTCGTCGAGTGCGTGCTCGAGCAATGCGGAGTCGGCATCACTCAGCCCCGTTCCCAGAACGGCGATGAACGCCGCCCGGTGCTCGCCCCGTTCGGAATCCCAGGTGCGGCTCAGTTCGGTCATCGCGATCGCCGGGTTCACCGCCCGCATCGCCGTGAGCCATTGCAGTCGTTCCTGGTGTGCGCCGTGCGTCCACACGTCGGTGCGATCGGATCGGCGGACCAGCATCGACCAGTCCGGGTTCTGCGCGGCGAGCCACTGGCCGCGGGGGCCCACCAGTCGGAGGATGCTCTCGCGGTGGGCGTCGTTGGTGCGGGCCACAGCCATCAGGTCGGCGACGAGATGATCCGGCGCGCGGTAATTCCGCTCGGCCACGACCGCGAACCACTCGGTGAGCGTCCACGACTTGGCTGCGAGCAACTGCATCAGGTGCGACGCGGACGCGGGCGGCAACTGCAGCCGCGGATCGTCCTCGGCGGGGGCGGGCAGCACGCGCGCGGAGGCGGCGACCCCGCCGTCGCGGTATGCGTTCTCGAGCGCGGCGGCGCCCAGCAGGGTCTCCGCCGGATCACCGCTGACCGCTTGCGTCAGTTCGCCGGTGGCCAGATCCTCGAACGAGGGGGTGGACCGTGCCGTGCCGAGCAGGGCGGCGGACAGGAGTTCGCTCATCGCCGGCTCCCCGCCGCCGCGGGCGAGGGCGTGCCGGGCCCGAGCGGGTACACGTCGCCGCGATCGAACACCGAGACGGGAACCAGCGATTCGCTGGTCCACTCCCCGAACACGGTGACGGGACGGCCGCCGGACATTCCGAGGAGCCGCCACAGGACCGGGTCTTCGCCGGACAGCGGCAGCGCGCGCCCCTCCGCGTCGACGAGAAACCAGTGCCCGTCGTCGATTGCCGGGGTGACGCCGGTGAGCAGCGCCGGCCACGAGCGGACCCACGGGTCGGCCCCGACCGCGGCGGCGAAGTGGTCGAGAGCGGTGTCGATGTCGCTCGGAGCGACGGTGGTGAATGGTTCGGGGGTCTCGTGGGCGTCGCCGAACTGGGCGCGCAGCGGCGCGGCGCCGGGGTAGAAG
>NZ_JBFUGT010000220.1:0-10886 GCF_056402775.1 Rhodococcus sp. P3_B8 | reverse complement strand
GTCCCGGACCGTGCAGGACACACCCTGCGCCAGCACGCGCCGGACGAATTCCTTCTCCACCGGCTTCGGGCTCGCATCCCATTCACTGCCCGGCGTGGGGTTCAGCGGGATCAGATTCACGTGCACCAGCGGCCCGAGCGCCTTGCGCAGCTTCTTGCCCAGCAGGTCGGCGCGCCACGGCTGATCGTTGACGTCCCGGATCAGCGCGTACTCGATCGAGACGCGGCGGCCGGACTTGTCCGCGTAGTAGCGGGCGGCGTCGAGGACCTCCGCGACCGACCAGCGGTTGTTCACGGGGACCAGGGTGTCGCGCAGTTCGTCGTCCGGGGTGTGCAGAGACACGGCCAGCGTGACGCTGAGGTCCTCGTCGGCGAGTTTGCGGATCGCGGGCGCCAGACCCACCGTCGATACCGTCACGGAGCGTTGCGACAACCCGAGGCCGTCGGGGGCGGGCGAGGTGATGCGACGGACGGCGGCGACCACTCGCTTGTAGTTGGCGAGCGGCTCCCCCATTCCCATGAAGACGACGTTCGACAACCGGCCAGGACCGCCGTGGACGTCGCCGTCGCGTAGCGCGGCCGCGGCGGCACGCACCTGGTCGACGATCTCGGCGGTCGACAGGTTGCGTTGCAGCCCGCCCTGACCGGTCGCGCAGAACGGGCACGCCATTCCGCAGCCCGCCTGGCTGGAGATGCAGAGCGTCGCGCGGTCGGGGTAGCGCATGAGGACGCTTTCGAGCAGCGTCCCGTCATTCGCCTTCCAGAGCGTCTTGCGGGTGTCGCCGCCGTCGCAGGCCAGGTGCTTGACCGGGGTCAGCAGCGTCGGGAACAGGGCCGCGCCCACCTGCTCGCGCACGGCAGCGGGAAGATCGGTCATCTTCTCCGGATCCGCCTCGAGCCGCGCGTAGTACTGCCTGGCCAGCTGGTCGGCCCGGAACCCGGGCAGACCCAGCTCCTTGACGGCCTCCCGCCGCTCGGCAGAGTCGAGGTCCGCGAGATGCTTGGGCGRYATCCCACGCCGGGGCGCGGTGAAAACGAGGGGAAGCGAGACAGCCATAGTTTCTCCATTGTCCCATTGATTCGGGGGTCGTTGTCGTGCGGATGCCTGATCGACGTCGTTTCGCCGCCCGATGCGCATGCGGAACCCGCCCAGGTGGGTGAAGATCAACTTATGTCGACAACACCGGACGACCCCTCGAACTTCCCTCCGGACGTCCCAGTCGGCCGCGGCCCCGGCACCGGTCCGGTGCCCACCGGCCCACCGCACCCCGACACCTCACCGGCGGACACCGAGCATTCCGACGTCGCACGCCGGAAGGGCATCACGCACACCCGGGTGGGCGCCACGTGGACCGGTCTGGTGATCGGAATCGTCGTTCTGGTACTGCTTCTCGTGTTCATCCTGCAGAACCTCGACAGCGTGACCCTCGAAATGTTCGTCTGGGAATTCACCCTCCCACTGGGGGTCACACTGCTGTTCGCGGCGATCGCCGGCGCGGTGATCATGGCCCTCGCGGGCGGTGTCCGCATCATCCAGATCCGCCGGGCCGCGAACCGGCAGCGGCGCCTGAACAGTAATTTCTAACTGAACAATAGTTACGCAAGTGGATTACACAGACGCTGAGCGAGCAGAATTACTGTCGTGGATATCACCGGAACGGCACGACTGTGAAGGCCGACATGGAGACGACTGTGGCACCGCGAATCGCGGCTGAACAAGCACGATCCTGGCTGCTGGTTCCCGCCGGCAAACCCGAGGGTTTCGAGGCGGCCCATGCCAGCGCCGCCGACGCCGTGATCCTCGACCTCGAGGACGCCGTCACACCCGACCGCAAACCCCGGGCCCGCGCCGACGTCGTCGCCTGGCTCGGCGAGCACCGGCGCGCGTGGGTGCGGATCAACGACGCGACCACACCCTACTGGGCGGACGACCTGGCAGCGCTGAACGGTGTTCCCGGGCTCGAGGGCGTCATGCTCGCCAAGACCGAGAGTGGAATGCAGGTCGACGCCACCGCCGAGCGGCTCCCGGAGGGCACGAAGGTGCTCGCCCTCGTCGAATCCGCGATGGGGCTCGAGGCCGCACCCGAGATCGCCCGGACGGAGGCCACCTTCCGGCTCGCGTTCGGCAGCGGCGACTTCCGCCGCGACACCGGGATGGACGATTCGCCGCTGGCGATGGCCTACCCCCGCTCCCGGCTGACGGTCGCCAGCCGGGCAGCCCGGATCGCACCGCCGATCGACGGCCCCACCCTCGGCACCGACGTCGACGCCCTGGTCCGGGCCTCGGCGCTGACCTTGTCGATGGGCATGACCGGGAAGCTGTGCATGACCATCGCGCAAACGGCGCCGGTCAACGACGCACTCAGCCCGTCCCCGGACGAGGCCGAATGGGCGCTCGACGTGATCGCGGACCTCGGCGAGGACGGCTCCCGGGTGCGGGACGGCAGCGACCTCCCCAAGCTGGCGAAGGCCAAGAAGATCAACGCGCTCGCGAAGCTCTTCCACATCGCACCGCGGTAAACGACGCCGGTCAGAGAATCTGCAGCCCGGCGGGCTTTCGGCGGACGTGCACGCGGTAACGCACGTCGAGAGCCACGCCGGGTGTCTGCGCGAACGCCTTCGATGCCGTCTTCTTGGTGAACTCGATACCGAGGACTCCGCGCAGCAATTCCCGATCCGGGAATCGCCATCGCGTCTCCACGCGCACCATGTCGAACCCCTGCGCCGCGAAGAAGGCCTCGACGGTCTCCGGGTTGTACTGCGGCAGGTCGGCCCGCATCCATTCGCCGTAGGGATGGGCCGTGGCGTCCAGGTCGACCACCACGAGCGCGCCGCCCGGGCGCAGCACCCGCATCGCCTCACAGATTCCGCGGCCACAGCCGGGGCCGAAGAAGTAGGCGGTCCGTGCGTGCACGACGTCCACGCTCGCGTCGCCGAGGGGTATGCCTTCGGCCGAGCCCTCGATCACGCGGACGTTCGGCAGGTGCCCCACCCGTGTGCGCGCACGTTCGAGTAACGGCGGATGCGGTTCGATTCCGTAGACCGTGGCCGCGGACTCGGCGAAGACCGGGAGGTGGAAGCCGGACCCGCAGCCCACGTCGGCGACGGTGCCGCCCGTCCAGTCCACGGCCCCACGCAGGTGACGGAAGATCGCCCCGTCCACGTCCTGGGCGCGGTTCTCTACCTCGTACCACTCCGGCCAGTGCCAGATGTTCGGGCTGGGGATGGTCACGGCAGGGCGGTCAGACGAGAACCGTGAGCACCAGCCACGTCACGAACGCCGACGGCAGCAGGGAATCGAGACGGTCCATGATCCCGCCGTGACCGGGGAGCAGGGTGCCCATGTCCTTGATGCGAAGCTCTCGCTTGACCTGGGATTCGATGAGATCGCCGAGCGTGGCGGTTACCACCAGCACCACACCGAGGAGCACGCCGATCATCGAGTTCTCGTCGAGGATCAAGGTGACCGTGAGCAGGCTGCCGATGACACAGAACAGCAGCGAACCGACGAACCCTTCCCACGACTTCTTGGGGCTGATCGCCGGCACCATCGGATGCTTGCCGAACAGCACACCCGCCGCGTAGCCGCCCACATCGGAGCAGACCACGCCGATCATCAGGCACAACACCCGCCCGGCGCCGTCGTCCTGCAACACCATCAGCACAGCGAACGACGCCAGCAGCGGAATCCAGGAGGCGACGAACACGGTGATCGCGGTGTCCCGGAGGAAATTCTGGGGTGTCGCCTTCAGCCCGTGGTCGAACAGACGCCAGACCATGCAGACCAGCACCGTCCCCGCGAAGGCGCTGAGCACCCCGACCGGGCCGAACGGCCACCCCAGCCACAGGATCGCCTGGCCGCCGGCGAGCAGCGGGATCCGGGGGGCGCTGATCCCGGCCTCCCGAAGGCGCTTGGTGACCTCCCAGGTGGCGACCGCCATCGCGACGGCCACCACGGCGATCCATACCAGCGGCACGTAGACGAGGATCAGGATCAGCGCGACGCCGAGACCGACGCCCACGCCGATCGCGGCAGGAAGGTTACGCCCGGCCTTCGACTTCCCGGCCGGGGCCGCCTCCGGCGCCGGCGCACCCTCGGAGACCGGTTCCGAGGGGTCGCCCTCCGAGATGGGTCCCCCTGGGGTCCCGTGTTCTGCTGGCACGGTCACTGTCCCCGATCCACTCCTCGTCTCGTGACTAAACTTCCAGTAACTCGGCTTCCTTGTGCTTCACCAGTTCGTCGACCTGCGCGACGTACCGGGCGGTCGTCTTGTCGAGTTCCTTCTCGGCCCGACCGACCTCGTCCTCGCCGGCCTCGCCGTCCTTCTGGATCCGGGACAGCTCGTCCATCGCCTTGCGCCGCACGTTGCGCACGGACACCTTGGCGTCCTCGCCCTTGGACTTGGCCTGCTTGACCAGTTCGCGGCGGCGTTCCTCGGTGAGCTGGGGAACGGAGATGCGGATCAGGTTTCCGTCGTTGGACGGGTTCACGCCCAGGTCGGAGTTCCGGATCGCCGTCTCGATGGCTCCGAGCTGCGAGGCCTCGTACGGCTTGACGACGACCAGTCGCGCTTCCGGCACGTTGATACTGGCGAGCTGCGTGATCGGGGTGAACGCGCCGTAGTAGTCGATTCCGATGCGATTGAACATGCCAGGATTCGCGCGGCCCGTGCGGATCGATCCGAGATCGTCCTTGGCCACCGTGACAGCCTTCTCCATCTTCTCCTCGGCTTCGAAGAGAGCTTCATCAATCACGGCTGTTCCTCCATGTCGTTCTRCATCGATTCGTCACTGCCTCTGTTTCGAGAAAACCCGGTGTCGAGCGTGTCACTCGCGTCATGACTTGACGAGCGTTCCGATCTTCTCACCGGACACTGCCCGAGCGATATTCCCCTCGGTCAGCAGATTGAACACCATGATCGGCATCTCGTTGTCCATACAGAGACTGAACGCGGTCGCGTCGGCGACCTTGAGTCCCTGTTCGATGACCTCACGGTGCGTGATCTGCGTGTACATCGTCGCGGTCGGGTCGAGGTTCGGGTCCGCGGTGAACACGCCGTCGACGGCCTTGGCCATCAAGACGACCTCGGCGCCGATCTCGAGTGCGCGCTGCGCCGCGGTCGTGTCGGTCGAGAAGTAGGGCATGCCCATGCCGGCGCCGAAGATCACGACGCGGCCCTTCTCGAGGTGCCGCTGAGCGCGCAGCGGAATGTAGGGCTCCGCCACCTGCCCCATCGTGATCGCCGTCTGCACGCGGCTGTCGATGCCCTCTTTCTCCAGGAAGTCCTGCAGAGCAAGGCAATTCATCACGGTGCCGAGCATGCCCATGTAGTCGGAACGCGCGCGGTCCAGACCTCGCTGCTGCAGTTCCGCACCACGGAAGAAGTTGCCGCCGCCGATGACCACCGCCACCTGCACCCCGGACCGCACGACCTCGGCGATCTGTTCCGCAACCTTGGTCACCACGTCGGGGTCGAGGCCGACCTTGCCACCACCGAACATTTCTCCGCCGAGTTTGAGAAGGACTCGATGGAATCCCGTACGTTCGTTGGCTGGTTCGGACATTGCTCTCCTCAGTTCCACAGCACTCGTCGATTTCGACAGCGGCCGAGCACACCCACGCGCCTACTCGACCCATTCAGACGGCCATCTTCATCCTGCCTCATCAGGACGGTGGCGGTATACGTAGGCCCCGCCGGGCGAGCGCACTCGTCCGACGGGGCCATACGACTCACACGACTAGCTCGAAGCACCGACCTCGAAGCGAACGAAGCGCTTGATGGTGACGCCGGCCTCGTCGAGGATCGCCTTGACGGACTTCTTGGAGTCCTGCACCGAGGACTGCTCGGTCAGCACGACGTCCTTGAAGTAGCCGTTGACGCGGCCTTCGATGATCTTCGGCAGAGCCTGCTCCGGCTTGCCCTCGGCGCGAGCGGTCTCCTCGGCGATGTGACGCTCGTTGGCGACGATGTCCTCGGGGACCTCGTCACGCGTGACGTACTTGGCCTTGAGCGCCGCGACCTGCATGGCGGCACCGCGAGCGGCCTCCGCAGCAGCGTCACCCTCACCGGTGTACTCGACGAGGACGCCGACGGCGGGCGGCAGGTCGGCGCTGCGCTTGTGCAGGTAGACCGCGACCGGCCCGTCGAACGAGGCGATCTTGCTCAGGACGAGCTTCTCGCCGATCTTCGCGGACTGCTCCTGGATGACGGTGTCGACCGTCTTGCCGTCGAGGTCGAGCTCCTTGAGCGCGTCGACGTCGGCGGGCTTCGCTGCCGCGGCGACCGTGACGATCGACTCGGCGAGCTTCAGGAAGTCTTCGTTCTTCGCGACGAAGTCCGTCTCGCAGTCGAGCTCGAGCAGGACGCCGTCCTTGGAAACGACCAGGCCCTCGGCCGTGGTGCGCTCGGCACGCTTGCCCACGTCCTTGGCGCCCTTGATGCGCAGCTGCTCCACAGCCTTGTCGAAGTCACCCTCGGCCTCAGCGAGAGCGTTCTTGCAGGCCATCATTCCGGAGCCGGTGAGCTCGCGGAGCCGCTTGACGTCAGCGGCGGTGTAGTTCGCCATGGTGAGCGAGCCTCCTCATATGTCTGTCGGGACGTAAGTCAGGGTAGTACTCGGACCAGACCGTGAAACGGCCCTGACCAAAAGATCTCTGGTCAGGGCCGTGTGCATCGGATCAGGCCTCGGTGGAGGGTGCCTCTGCTGCGGGGGCCTCGGCAGCCGGAGCCGCCTGTGCCTCAGCTGCGGGAGCGGCCTCTGCGGCGGGCGCTGCCTCGGCGGCGGGCGCGGCCTGCGAGAGCAGTTCCTGCTCCCACTCGGCGAGGGGTTCGCCGGCGCCGGCCTCGGGCTTCGCGTCCTTGTCGGCGCTCAGTCCGGCACGGGCCTGCACGCCCTCGGCCACTGCGGATGCGACGACCTTGGTGAGCAGGGCGGCGCTGCGGATGGCGTCGTCGTTGCCCGGGATCGGGTAGTCGACGAGGTCGGGGTCGCAGTTGGTGTCCAGGATCGCGATGACCGGGATGTTCAGCTTGCGAGCCTCGGCAACGGCCAGGTGCTCCTTGTTGGTGTCGACGACCCACACCGCGGAGGGGACCTTGGCCATGTCGCGGATACCACCGAGAGTGCGGTCCAGCTTGGTCATCTCACGCGTGAGCATGAGGATTTCCTTCTTGGTGCGACCCTCGAAGCCACCGGTCTGCTCCATTGCCTCGAGCTCCTTGAGGCGGAGAAGACGCTTGTGGACGGTGGTGAAGTTGGTGAGCATGCCGCCGAGCCAACGCTGGTTGACGTAGGGCATCCCGACGCGAGTGGCCTCGGCCGCGATGGATTCCTGGGCCTGCTTCTTGGTGCCGACGAAGAGGACGGTGCCGCCGTGGGCAACGGTCTCCTTGACGAACTCGTACGCCTTGTCGATGTACGTCAGCGTCTGCTGCAAGTCGATGATGTAGATGCCGTTGCGGTCGGTGAAGATGAAACGCTTCATCTTCGGGTTCCAACGACGGGTCTGGTGACCGAAGTGCGTGCCGCTGTCGAGCAGCTGCTTCATTGTTACGACAGCCATGGCTGTGTATCTCTCTTTCATTGCCGGTTGATGCAGAGCATCACGAGACGCTCCACCCTGGCGCCCGCAAACCATCGGACTCACACCGAGATGCGAGACCAGCCGATGGCCGATAACCTGCGCGGGCGCGCGAAGTCGGACTGTGGGAGCACAGACCGCTCGATCAGTGTACGGCCTCCACGCCGAACGCCCTAACCGCCCCTGCCACACCGCGGCCGCGCGTGCAAGGGTTTCGCAGGATCTGTGGACAAAACGTAGTCGATCCACATTCTCGTCCGCTGCCCGTTCGTCGGCCCGGACGTGCGGGATCGTCCATCCATGACGACATTCGGGGCGATCGTGCGGGCACTCACGGCGGCGGCCACGGCGGCCACGCTGCTGACCGGCGCGGCGCTCGCCGCCCCGCCCGCCGATGCCGCGCCGACCGGTGAATTCGACTGGCCGCTGCACCCACGACCGCGGGTGGTCCGGGCGTTCGACAATCCCGAGCGCGACTGGCTTCCCGGCCATCGCGGCGTGGATCTGGGCGGCGTGCCCGACGAGGCCGTTCTGTCCGCAGTCGCGGGTGTAGTGGTGTTCGCCGGCACGGTGGCCGGCAAGCCTGTCGTCTCCGTCGACCACCCGGGTGGGCTCCGCACCACGTACGAACCGGTGACCGCCCGGGTCACCCCCGGGCAGCGCGTGGGCCGCGGGACCGTCGTCGGCACGCTCGAACCCGGGCACCCGAGCTGCATCGCACCCGTCGCCGCGTGCCTGCACTGGGGTCTTCGCCGCGACCGCGAATACCTCGACCCGCTCAGACTCGTCCGCGCGGCTCCGGTACGGCTCGAACCCGTCGGCGGCTAGCGCCACTCCGCGACGGCGTGCCTGCCTGCCGACTCCGGGAAGTTGTCCCCGACCATCGCCGCGAGTTCGACGAACGCCTTTCGCGTCGCGGGACGCAGCAGATCCAGATCCACCACCGCACCCTCGGCGAGGTGCTCGTCGAACGGCACCACCTTCACGGCCCGGCACCGGAGCAGGAAGTGATTGGTCAGTTCCGTCATGTCGATCGTGCTCGAGCCGGGCCGGGCGGCGCTGATCACGACGACCGTCCGCGAGACCAGGTGCCCGTAACCGTGGTGCTGCAACCAGTCCAGCGTGGCGGCGGCACTGCGGGCGCCGTCAATTGCCGGCGAGCTCACCAGCACCACGGAATTGGCGAGTTGCAGAACACCGTTCATCGCCGAATGCATGATGCCGGTGCCGCAGTCGGTGAGGATGATGTTGTAGTACACCTGCAGGATGTCGATCACCCGCCGGTAGTCGTCCTCACTCAACGCCTCGGAAATCGCCGGGTCCTGTTCACTCGCGAGCACCTCGAGACGGCTCGGCGCCTGCGACGTGTGGGCCCGCACATCCGAGTAACGCCGGATCGTCGACTCCGCCGCGATGAGATCACCGACGGTCGAATGCGCCTGCAGCGGCACGCGCTGTGCGAGTGTCCCGAAGTCGGGGTTGGCGTCGACGGCGATCACGCAGTCGCCGCGCAGTGACGCGAACATCGATCCCAGCCCGATCGTGGTCGTCGTCTGGCCGACGCCGCCCTTCAAGGACAGGAATGCAATTCGATAGTCCCCCTGGATCGGCTGCCGGATGCGGTCGAGCAGTGCCGCATCGCGCGCCTCACCTGCCGACTCCCCCGGATTCACCGATCCCCGGTGAGCCGGTGCAGTCCGCGCCGCCACCCTCGGCTCGGCGCCCTGCGTGCCCGTTTGAGGAGAGCATCCGCCACCAGATCCTGACTGGTCACCTGATGCCGGCTCGGCTCAGGGGCGGGACCGTCCCAGGATTGCTGCCCCCACGGATCTGCCGCGGTGTCACTGTCCGTCGCGACCGCGGGCCTGCCGACGTGCAACCAGAGGTCCACGGCGTCGGCGGCCGGTTTCCCATACGGCACGGAGCGCTCCTTGTCTCCCTTGCCGATCACACGCAGCAGCCACTGTTCGCGATCCACCGAACCGAGGTCGAGGCCGCACAGCTCCCCCACCCGTATTCCCGTCGCATAGAGCAGTTCCACGATGAGACGGTCGCGCAGGGCGATCGGATCGTTCTGCTGCGCGCCCGATCCGGCGGCATCCATCACGCCGGCCGCCTGCGACTGCCGCAGCACCGGGGGCCGCGTGCGGTGGGCCTTCGCGGCACCCAACCGGGCGCCGGGATCGGTGGCGATGCGCCGGGTCCGCAGCAGCCAGGGTGTGAAGTTGCGCACCGACGACGTCCGCCGGGCGAGGGTCGTCCGGGCGATGCCGGCCGCGGACTGGCCCGCGAGCCACGACCGCAGCACCTGGATGTCGAGCTCGCCGAGGTGTGCCTCCGGTGACGTCGACAACCAGTGCTGCAGCAGCGACTTCGCGTCCGCGACGTACGCCTTCACGGTGTGCTGCGATCGGCCGCGATCGAGCCCGAGATGCCGCGCGTACTCGTCGAGTACCAGCTCCAACGGTGCCGGCAGGTCGCTGCTCGTAGAGGTAACAGTCGACTCGGGCGGGAGATAAATCAAGCAGCCGCGCCGCTAGAGTTCTTTTGTGCAGCGAACGATCTCCATCCCCATGTTGTGTGTCCTGGCGTTACTGTCCGCGATCGCTCCGCTGGCCACCGACATGTATCTCCCCGGTCTCCCCCTGATGACGGAGAGCCTGAACACGTCCGCGCCGAGCGTGCAGCTGACGTTGACCACATTCATGGCCGGGCTCGGCATCGGTCAGCTCGTCGTGGGACCGCTGTCGGACGGCCTCGGACGCCGGCGCCTGCTGATCGGCGCCWCCGTCGTCACGACCCTCGCCGCGATGGCGTGCGCTCTCGCGCCGACCGTCGAAACCCTCATCGCTGCACGACTTTTCCAGGGGCTGAGCGGTGGCGCGGCGATCGTGCTCGCACGCGCCTGCATTGCCGACCGGGCCCGCGGAGACAGCGCCGCCCGGCTCTTCAGCATCATGATGATCATCGGCGGGGTCGCGCCGGTCGTCGCGCCGCTGATGGGCGGCGCCCTGCTCGGGCCGGTCGGCTGGCGAGGGATCTTCTGGGTTCTCACTGCCGCCGGTGTGGCGATGTTCGCGGGAGTGCTGATCCTGGTCCCGGAGACGCTTCCCGTGGAGAACCGGCACGGCGGCGGGCTCACTGCACTGTTCCGGAACGTGCGCTACGTCGTCGGCAACCGTGTCTATCTGGGTTACGCGTTCACGTTCATGTTCGGGTTCGTCGCGCTCTTCTCGTACATCTCCGCGTCCCCATTCGTCGTGCAGAACGTCCTCGGGCTCAGCCCGGGGCAGTTCTCTATGGTG
>NZ_JBFUGT010000219.1:0-10891 GCF_056402775.1 Rhodococcus sp. P3_B8 | reverse complement strand
AACTTGCGCCGGGCCAGGTCGCCGGTGACACCGAAGATCACCAGCGCACACGGCCCGGCGATGCGTGGTAGGCGCTTGTCCCTACCGTCGCGGAGTGGATTGACCCAATCGTCTGACGCTGCGGGCTCGCTCACGTATCAGCTCTTCTGCCCTGCTGCGCGCAACTGCTCCGCGGTGGCCTCCAGGAGCTCGGTCCAGGACACCTCGAACTTGTCGACGCCCTCGTCCTCGAGGACCTTGAACACGTCGGTGAGATCGATGCCGACGGCGCTGAGCTTGTCGAACACCTCCTGCGACTCGACCGCGGTGCCGGAGACGGTGTCGCCGGCGACCTCACCGTGATCGGCGAACGCGTCGAGAGTCTTCTCGGGCATCGTGTTCACGGTGTTCGGAGCCACCAGTTCGGAGACGTACAGGGTATCGGGGTAATCGGGGTTCTTGACTCCGGTCGACGCCCACAGCGGGCGCTGCGGGCGGGCACCGTCAGGCAGCAGACCCTGGAACCGCGGCTGCACCTCGAAGATCTGCTGGTACGCGGCGTACGCGAGGCGGGCGTTGGCGAGTGCCGCCTTGCCGCGCAGCGCGAGAGCCTCGGGGGTGCCGATCTTGTCGAGCCGCTTGTCGATCTCCGTGTCGACGCGGGAGACGAAGAACGAGGCCACCGAGTGGATGCGGGACAGGTCGTGACCGGCCGCCTTCGCGGCCTCGAGGCCGTCCAGGTAGGCGCCCATGACGAGTTCGTAGCGTTCCACGGAGAAGATCAGCGTGACGTTGACGCTGATGCCCTCGCCGAGAACCTTGGCGATGGCCGGGATACCGGCCTCGGTGGCCGGGATCTTGATGAACAGGTTGGGGCGGTCGACGATCTTCCACAGTTCGACGGCCTGCGCGACCGTCTTGTCGGCGTCGTGCGCGAGGCGCGGGTCGACCTCGATGGACACCCGGCCGTCGACGCCGTGGCTCGCCTCGAACTGCGGGGCGAGGACGTCGCAGGCGGCGCGGACGTCGTCGGTGGTCACCGTGCGGATGGTGGCCTCGACGTCGGCACCGCGCTCGGCGAGCTCCCGGACCTGTGCGTCGTAGACGTGGCCCTTGCTCAGTGCGGCCTGGAAGATCGACGGGTTGGTGGTGACACCGACGACGGACTTGGTCGCGACGAGCTCGGCGAGGTTGCCGGACTCGATGCGGTCACGGGAGAGGTCGTCGAGCCACACCGACACGCCTGCTTCGGAGAGCTTCTGGAGGTTGGGGTTCTGAGTCATAGCGGTCTATCCCTTCACGCGTGCGAGCGAGCGCTGTGCGGCGGCGGTGACGGCTTCGGCGGTGAAACCGAACTCGCGGAACAGGGTCTTGTAGTCGGCGGACGCGCCGAAGTGCTCGATGGAGACGATTTCGCCTGCGTCGCCGACGAAGCGGTACCAGGGCATGGAGATGCCGGCTTCGACGGAGACCCGAGCCTTGACCGTCGGGGGGAGGACACCGTCGCGGTAGGCCTGGTCCTGGGCGTCGAACCATTCGACGCAGGGCATGGACACCACCCGGGTGGGGATGCCGTCGGCCTCGAGGGTCTCGCGGGCGGCGACGGCGAGCTGCAGCTCGGACCCGGTGCCGATCAGCACGACCTCCGGTGCCCCGGTGGAGGCGTCGGCCAGGACGTAGCCGCCGCGGGAGACACCCTCGTAGCTGGTGCCCTCGAGGACGGGCAGGTCCTGGCGGGTCAGGGCGAGGCCGGCGGGAGCGCGGGTGGCTTCGTCGGCGCCCTTCTCGAGGACGGCGCGCCAGGCGTGGGCGGTCTCGTTGGCGTCGCCGGGCCGCACGACGTACAGGCCGGGGATCGCGCGCAGCGCGGCGAGGTGCTCGATCGGCTGGTGGGTGGGCCCGTCCTCACCGAGTCCGATGGAGTCGTGCGTCCACACGTAGGTGACCGGGGTCTTCATGATCGCGGCGAGCCGCACGGCGGGACGCATGTAGTCGCTGAAGACGAGGAAGGTGCCCCCGTACGGGCGGGTCGGTCCGTGCAGCGCGATGCCGTTGAGGATCGAGCCCATGGCGTGTTCGCGGACCCCGAAGTGCAGGGTGCGGCCGTAGGGCTGGGCCGTCCACATCCGGGTGGAAATGGCCTCGGGACCGAAGGAGTCGGCGCCCTTGATGGTGGTGTTGTTGCTCTCGGCGAGGTCGGCGGAGCCGCCCCACAGTTCGGGGAGCACCGGTCCGACGGCGTTGAGAACGGCGGCGGACGCCTTGCGGGTCGCGACGCCCTTGGGATCCGGCTCCCAGGTGGGGAGCACGTCGGCCCAGCCGGCGGGAAGGTCGCGGCCGATCAGACGGTCGAGGAGCTCCTTGCCCTCGGGGGCGCGCTGCGTCCACTCGTCGTACTGGGCCTGCCACTCCTTGTGTGCCTGCGCGCCGCGCTCGACGACCTTGCGGGTGTGGGCGATGACCTCCTCGGCGACCTCGAACGTCTTGTCCGGATCGAAGCCGAGAGCCTTCTTCACGGCCGCGACCTCGTCGGCACCGAGGGCGGCACCGTGCGCCGCTCCCGTGTTCATCTTGGTCGGGGCGGGGAAGCCGATGATCGTGCGGAGCAGGATCAGCGACGGCTTGTCGGTGACCTCGCGGGCCTTGTTCAGGGCCTCTTCGATGGCGACGACGTTCTCGCCACCCTCGACGATCTGCACGTGCCAGCCGTACGCCTCGTAGCGGGCGGCGGTGTCCTCCGACAGCGCGATGGCGGTGTCGTCCTCGATGGAGATCTTGTTGTCGTCGTAGATCAGCGTGAGGTTGCCGAGCTGCTGCACTCCGGCGATGGAGGAGGCCTCGGAGGTGACGCCTTCCTCGATGTCGCCGTCGGAGGCGATGACGTAGATGTGGTGGTCGAACGGGCTGTCGCCGAGGGCGGGCTCGGGGTCGAAGAGGCCGCGCTCACGGCGGGCGGCCATCGCCATGCCCACCGCGGAGGCGAGGCCCTGACCGAGCGGTCCGGTGGTGATCTCGACACCGCGGGTGTGGCCGTGTTCGGGGTGGCCGGGGGTCTTCGAGCCCCAGGTGCGCAGCGCCTCCAGGTCGTCGAGTTCGAGACCGTAGCCGGCGAGGTACAGCTGGATGTAGAGGGTGAGGCTGGAGTGCCCGCAGGACAGCACGAACCGGTCGCGGCCGATCCAGTCGGCGTCGGTGGGATCGTGGCGCATGACGCGCTGGAAGAGGGTGTAGGCGAGGGGGGCCAGGCTCATGGCCGTGCCGGGGTGGCCGTTCCCGACCTTCTGCACCGCGTCCGCGGCGAGCACCCGGATGGTGTCGACGGCCTTGGTGTCCAGGTCGGTCCAGTCGGCGGGGTGAACCGGTTGCGTGAGGACGTGGATGTCGTCTGTGATCGACACGGGCAGAAGTCTCCTGACATGGGTGAACGTGGAGCCTGAGGATGCGTGGGCCTCTTGTGCGACTCCAGCCTAGTGTGCGGTCGTATCCGGGTCGATTCGGTTCGCGCATTGCGGCGGTCTACCATCGTTTGTAGTAGACGGCCGGCCGTCGCGAAGGACTTCGGGAGCAGTCGCCGGCATTCGGATGTGGAATTACGCGTGGTGCGAGGAGAGAACGTGCGGACAGGGCATCAGCCGAGCGGACACGGCTTCGGCAGCCCCAGCCCCGCCCCCCGCGCGACCGACACCGGTACGGTGCTGGGTCGCGTCACGGGCAAGGTCTTGGCCTACATCGCATTGACCAAGCCGCGGGTGATCGAGCTGCTGCTGGTCGCCACCATCCCCGCGATGCTGCTGGCGGACCGCGGCAACGTCGACATCGCGCTGATCCTCAGCACGCTGTTCGGCGGATGGATGGGCGCGGCGAGCGCGAACTCGCTCAACTGCGTCGTCGACGCCGACATCGACAAGGTCATGAAACGCACCGCCCGCCGACCGCTGGCCCGCGACGCGGTGCCGACGTCCCACGCGTTCGTGTTCGGCATGACTCTCGGTGTCGCGTCGTTCCTGTGGCTGTGGTGGCGGGCCAACCTGCTCGCCGGCTGCCTGGTCGTCCTGACCATCGCGTTCTACGTGCTCGTGTATACGATGGTGCTCAAACGCCGGACCTGGCAGAACGTGGTCTGGGGCGGCGCCGCGGGCTGCATGCCCGTCATGGTCGGCTGGTCGGCGGTCACCGGGTCGCTGAGCTGGCAGCCCATCGTGCTGTTCCTGGTCATCTTCTTCTGGACGCCGCCGCACACGTGGGCCCTCGCCATGCGGTACAAGGAGGACTACGAGGCGGCCGGTGTCCCGATGCTGCCGGTGATCGCCACCGAGGAGCACGTCACCAAGCAGATCCTGCTGTACAGCTGGGCGATGGTGATCACGTCCCTCGCGCTCGTCCCCGCCGCGGGCGTCGTCTATGCCGCCGTGACCCTCGTCGCGGGCGCCTGGTTCCTGCTGATGGCCCACCAGCTGTACCGCAGCGTCCGCGGCGGAGCGGCCGTGAAACCGCTCCGCCTGTTCCTGCAGTCCAACAACTATCTGGCCATCGTCTTCGTCGGTCTCGCCGTCGACTCCGTGCTCGGACTGCAGACCGTCGGCAGCCTGCTGAGCTGACCTTCCGCCAGGTCCTCAGTTGACGCTCCGCATCAGGGCCTGAGTTGACGCTCCGCGTCAGGGCCTGAGTTGACGCTCCGCGTCAGGGCACCAGCACGATCGATCCCGTCGTCGCACGCGCCTCGAGGTCGCGGTGCGCGTCCTCGGCCCGCTCGAGCGGGTACTCCGCGCCCACCCGGACCGTCAGCGAACCGTCGGCCAGGGCGGAGAACACGTCTCCCGCCCGCCACGTCAGTTCCTCACGGTTGCGGATGTGGTGCGCGAGTGTCGGCCGGGTGAGGAACACCGAACCGGCCGGGTTCAGCCGTTGCGGATCGAACGGCGGCACCGGGCCACTGGCCGCACCGAACAACGCGACCGTCCCGCGGATCCGCACCGACGCGAGACTGGCCTCGAACGTGGACGCGCCGACACCGTCGTAGGCGGCTGCGACGCCTTCGCCGTCGGTCAGTTCACGCACCCGGGCGGCGACGTCGTCGTCGTATCGCAGCACCTCGTGTGCGCCGGCGTCACGGGACAATTGTTCCTTGGCGTCGGAGGACACGGTGGTGATCACCCGCGCGCCCAGCGTGGTCGCCATCTGGGTCAGCAGCAGACCGACTCCGCCCGCACCGGCGTGGACGAGGACGGTGTCGCCGGACTGGATCGGGTAGGTCGAGTGCGCCAGGTAGTGGGCGGTCATTCCCTGCAGCAGAGCGGAAGCGGCCTGCGGGGCGGGCACGGAGTCGGGGACGGTGATCGCGGCCGCCGCGGGGACGACCACCTTCTCTGCGTAACTGCCGGGGGCGGAGCACCACGCCACCCGGTCACCGGGAGCGATACCGGTCACGTCGCCGCCGACGGCCTCCACGACTCCGGAGCCCTCGTCTCCGGGAATGTAGGGCAACGGCCGCGGGTACAGCCCCGTCCGGAAGTAGGTGTCGATGAAGTTGATGCCGATCGCCTCGGTGCGAACCAGAAGATCCGTCGCTCCGATCCGGGGTTCGGGAACCTCCGCCGGTTCGAGGACGTCGGGACCACCGAGACGGGAAACCTGTATAGCGCGCATGGATTCAGTTCTACACGGCGAGTGTCGCCGATCGGAGCCTGGCGGACACGACGCCGCTACCGCCCAGTATTCTCGGGGTCATGAGTACCGACACCCACGCGGATCAGGCGCCCGCGAGCCCGGCGCCCTCGCTGCCGTCCCACACGGTCGACGCGATCAAGAAGTTCGTGGCCGAGCACGGCGGTTCCGCCAGTGCCGTCATCCAGCCGATCGGACTCGCCGGCGTCCGCATCACGCTCGTCGGAGCCGACGGCATCCTCGGTGACCAGGTGGTCAAGGATCTCGCCACCGCGAACGCCGTCGTCGCATCCTTCGACGACGTCACCGTCTCGGAGTGGGATCGCGCGATCACCAGCATCGTCACGCCCCGCAAGGGTCACTTCCAGAAGATGGCCGGCTGGGTCGCGCGGCAGACGCGGTTCCCGAAGGCGCGCAACGAGCGCTAGACGCTCGCGGTGTCCGGCTGCGTGACGTACTCGCGGGTGCGTCCCGCAGCCCATACCGCCGCGGTGGCCGCGGTGCACAGCCCGGCCCCCGCGACATGGACTGCCACCAGGGCCGCGGGAACGTCCGTGAAGAACTGGACGAGTCCGACCAGCGCCTGCGCCACCACCAGTGCGAGCAGAACCTGCACGCGGATCGTCACCGCGCGGGTGGCGCCCACGGCGTACAGGCCGAAGCACAGGCCGACCAGCAACGCCAGGTAGCCCACCAGCAACTGGGCATGCAGGTGCACGAGCGTGACGATCTCCACCTCGAGGCGCGGAACCACGCGGTCGAGACTCTTGTCTCCCGCGTGCGGTCCGGCGCCCGTGACCAGCGTGCCGGCGGCGAGCACCCCGGCCAGCGCGACACCCGACAGCGCGGTGAGCCACCGCAGCGGGGCGGGGATCACGTCGATCGCCGGTGCGTCGTCGGGTTCGCAGATCTTCGCGTACATCACGGTCGCCAGCCACACCATCGCCATCGACGCGAGCAGGTGTACCGCCACCGTCCACCACAGCAGTCCGGTGAGCACCGTGACACCGCCGATGACGGCCTGCACGACGGTGCCGAGAGGCATCATCCACGCGTAGACGAGGACCTCTCGACGACGGCGGGCGCGGGTGACCGCGAGAACGATCAGAGCCGCGGCCACGACGACGACGAACGTGAGCAACCGGTTGCCGAACTCGACCGCCTGATGGACGACGGCGACCTCGCCGTGCCCGACCGGCACGAAACTGCCGGGGAAGCACTGCGGCCAGGTGGGGCACCCGAGGCCGGACGCGGTCACCCGCACGACGGCCCCGGTGACGGCGATACCGCCCTGCGTGAGGATCACCGCGAACGCGATGACACGCTGCACGGTCAGCGACGGAAGGGGGAGACGGTCTACCAGGCTCAGAAACCCGCGATACAGCACGACGTCGATGGTAGAGGGCCGTCAACTACAGCGTGTCGTTGGGCCGGTGGCGGCGCGCTCGACTCCGTGCTACTCGCCGCGAATCCGCAGGATGCCGGTGACCGTGCCCTGCCAGAAGTCGCCGGTGTCGGTGACGAGTCCGGACATCTGCAGAGTGTCGTTGACCGCGGTGCCGGGGAGTGGGCTGGTGTGCTCGACCGAACCGTCCGCCGGATCGATCACCGCGAACGAGAAGCCGTCCAGGGGCGTGGTGACGTCGAACCCGTGACGAATCACGGTGTACAGCAACCCGTCACCGGTCGAGAGATGGGGTACCGCCGCGCTGCGGACGTCGTTGCTCCACACCTGGTGGCAGCCGATCGGGTCGATGTCGACACGGGTCATGCCGCCGGTGAACGGGGCGTTCGTCGGCACCGCCGGGCCCGCGCCGTCCGGAACCGCGGGATACGGGTAGCCGTACGTCCCCGCGACATACACCGAATTGGCTATACCGATCGGCGAGTTCTCGCTGCCGCCCGGGCTGCCGAGCACCGGAAGGGAGCAGATCTCGTCACCGGAATCGGCGCGGAAGACCCGAAGACTCACCTGCGGGTCGGCGTTGTCGACGATCGCGACGAAATCGCTGCCGGTCGACGGCCCGAAGTAGGTGGGGGTGGATCCGGTGCCGTGGCTGAGTTGCCCCGGCTTACGGTCCGGGCCGCGGTCGTAGTCGCGCCGCCAGTCCACCCGCACCGCCCCGTCGCGGAGCGTGAACTGGTACAGGGCATGCGTCGTCGCGACCGCGGTGCCGGCGGGCGAGGTGGAGATGCTGTTCTGGACCTGTTCGCCCGCGGCCAACGGCAGAGCATGCGCGACGCCGGCGCGATCCACGGCTCCGACGACACCGCCACCCGTGGCGAACCAGACGTTGCCCTGCCAGTCCGGTGTCAGTCCGGTCACGTTGTCACCCGGCGGAACACTGCCGGACAGGTCGACGCGCGAGTCGACGGTGATCCGCCAGCGGCCGTCGGGATCCTGCGAATGTCCGAGGCGCAGTAGCTGACGGTTGCCGTCCACCACGACCAGCCGGTTGTCGTTGTCGAGGAACGCGTACACGCCGCCCAGGAGGCTTCCCTTCGCCAGCGCGAACGTGGCGAGCGAGCTGCCGAACGGGGCCGCGGGGGCGGCGGGATCGATGAGGTGAACGGTCGGGACCTGGCCGGCCACGGCCGTGCACAAGGCGACGACGAGCCGGTCGGAACCCTGCAGGAGGGTCGGGCACGCCGACACCAGCGGGTACGCGGACAGGGTGAACGGGCCGGTCCCGGGACCGGGCAGCGGAGTCACGTCGGTGGACCCCGCGTCGCCGTGCATCGTGGACGTGCCGGCGGGTCCGAGGAACGGATTCGGCGCGGCGGGCGGACCCCACTGCGGTGCGGCGCCCGCGGGCAGCGTGCCGCAGCCGAGGACGGCGAGCAGGACTGCCAGAACGGTGCCGACGCTGCGGACGCGCCGGGCTGCGGGTCGGCGGATCACGTGAATCGGAACGTCCGGGCCGCCAGGGCTCCCGCGGCCGCACCCCAGACGACGAGGACCACGACGCTGAGCAGATCCACCGACCCCGACAGTGCGGCGTCGAGCGCGTGCGCGAGCGCACCGGACGGGATCAGCCGGGCCCCGGTGTGGAGGAGCCAGGGCAGCTCGCCGGTGGCGAACACCACGCTGCCGACGCCGACCATGACGAACCACAGGATGTTGGCCAGCGCGAGGACGATGTCGGCGCGGAGGGTTCCGCCGAGCAGCAGTCCCATCGCCGCGAACGTCACGGTGCCCAGGGCGATGATCACGGCGCCGAGAACCAGTCCCCACGCACTCGGACGCCAGCCGAGCGCCAGCCCGATCGAACCGAGGAGCACCGACTGCAGGGCGACGACGATGACCACGGCGGCGCTCTTCCCGGCGATGATTCCCCACGTCGGCAGGGGGGTGGCGCCGAGCCGCTTGAGCGCCCCGTACCGGCGGTCGAAGCCGACCGCGATGGCCTGGCCGGTGAACGCGGTGGACATCACCGCCACCATCATGACGGCGGGGACCACCTTGTCGACCCGCGACGTTCCGAGGTCGCCGATGGGCAGCAGACACAGGCCGATCAGCAGTGTGATCGGGATGAACATGGTCAGCAGCAGCTGTTCGCCGTTGCGCAGGAGCAGTTTGAGTTCGAGCGCGGTCTGGGCCCGCAACATGACCGCCGCGCCACTCGGGCGGGGGTCGGGCGCGAACGTGCCCGGGGCGAAACGATTCTCCGTCAGACGGTCGCTGGTGCTCATCGTCATCCCCTCAGTTCCCGGCCGGTGAGTTCGAGGAAGACGTCCTCGAGGCTGCGCTGGTCGACGCGGATATCGCTGATCAGGGCATCCAGATCGGCGCACCACGACGCGACCGACGCCACCACCTTCGGATCGATCGGCCCTTCGACGAGGTAGGTGCCCGGTCCGGACTCGGCCACCCGGAAACCGTCGGGGAGGGCTCTCGCGAGGGGCTCGGTGTCCAGACCGGCGGGCGCGCTGAGCCGCAACTGGCCCTCGGCGCCGCGGCTGGTGACCTCGGCGGGCGTGCCCGCCGCGACGATCGACCCGTGGTCGATGATGACGAGCCGGTCCGCGAGCTCCTCGGCCTCGTCCATCAGGTGCGTCGTCAGCAGCACACTGACGCCGTCGCGGCGCAGGGCGTCGATCAGTTCCCACACGAGCAGGCGGGCCTGGGCGTCRAGTCCGGCGGTGGGTTCGTCGAGGAAGACCAATTCCGGCCTGCCGACCAGCGCGCAGGCCAGGGACAGGCGCTGCTGCTGCCCGCCCGACAGCCTGCGGTAGGGGGTGCGACGGGAATCCTCGAGTCCGAGGCTGCGCAGCAACCAGTCGGGGTCGAGGGGGTCGGCCGAGTAGGCGGCGACGAGGTCGAGCATTTCTCCGGCGCGGGAACCGGGGTAGGCGCCGCCGCCCTGGAGCATCACACCGATCCGGGCCCGGACGGCGCCGGCATCCGCGACGGGGTCGAGTCCGAGGACGCGGACGGTGCCGCTGTCCGGGCGGACGAAGCCCTCACACATTTCGACTGTGGTCGTCTTACCCGCGCCGTTGGGACCGAGCAACGCGACCACCTGTGCAGGTTCGACGGTGAGATCGAGTCCGTCGACGGCCCTCACACCGTCGAAGGTCTTCACCACGCCTTCCAGGCGTACAGCAGGTTGCGCCGATCCGGGCGTTCGCGAGGTCACGGGGAATCAGCGTAAGCCCTGGCCTGGTGTGACCCGGCCGGTGCCCCGGCTTTCCGCGTCGGCGTCRTCCCGGGGCGGATCCTGGGTGTCCGGCACGGTCGGCTGCTGCTCCGAACCGACCCGCCACGGCAGCCGGTTGCGGGTGATCACGATCAGCGTTCCGGCTGTGAAGATGGTGGCGATGGCGGCCTGCACGATGACGAACGGCTGGTACTCGCCGCCGTTCGGCATCAGGATGACGCTGACGATGGACGAGAAGACGATGGCGGGGACGCGGAACGCGGGTGCCGTGGCCCAGGCGGCGAGCGGCAGGACCGCCCACAGCAGATACCAGGGCTGCACCACGGGAAAGAGGAGGACGACCGCGCCGAGGGACAGCCCCAGCGCGCCGACCGCGTGGATGCGGCCGACGAGCGTGGCGACGAGCATCCGCAGTGTGATGAACGCCGCAGCGACGGCCGCGATCGGCCGGGTCAGGCTCAGCACCGCCGTCGTGTGGTCGCCGAGGCCCAGCAGGACCCCGGCCAGTCCGGTGCCCAGCCCGAGGAGCGTGGGGATGGACATCCAACTGCGGACCGCGTTCGCAGTGCCGAGGGTGTGTACCCAGC
>NZ_JBFUGT010000218.1:0-10892 GCF_056402775.1 Rhodococcus sp. P3_B8 | reverse complement strand
GGCGAGAACCGCGTCCACCGGCTGTGTTCGCAGCAGCGGATCTTCTCGGTGTTCGCCAAGAAGCGAGGACTTCATCGCCGCTCCGGGCCACCGGTCCATGACGACCTCGTCAGGCGGCAGTTCAGCGCCCAGCAGCCCGACCGGTTGTGGTTGACCGACATCACCGAGCACTGGACCGATGAGGGCAAGCTCTACCTCTGCGCGATCAAGGACTGCTTCTCCACCCGGATCGTCGGCTATTCGATCGCCGACCGGATGACCGCGGACCTGGCATGTTCGGCGCTGCGAAATGCCATTGCGCTCCGCAACCCGGACGGCACCGTCGTACATTCCGATCGCGGCAGCCAGTTCCGTTCCGGRATCTTCGTAGAATTGCTGACCTGCAATGGTTTACAAGGATCAATGGGGAAGGTGGGGGCATGTGGTGACAATGCCGCGATGGAATCGTTCTTCGCGTTGCTGCAACGCAATGTCCTCGACCGTCGCCGCTGGAGCAGCCGTGAGGAACTACGGTTGGCGATCGTCGRGTGGATCGAGAAGACCTACCACCGGCGTCGCCGGCAACGCGGTCTCGGTCGACTGACACCCGTCGAATATGAGACGCTCCATCAGACCGCACACGCGGCCTGAAACTGCACACCCCGTGTGTCAACCAGGGTGGGGGCAGTCCCCCATCTCTCAGCCGCCTGTCCCGTGATTCTCTCACCCTGCACTACGTGGTGGAGTTCCTCCTCAGCCACAAAGTGCCGATCGCAACCACCAACTGCCTTATCCGACCGTCCGACGTCTGGGTGCGCACCGGTGTTCTCGTGCCGACGGACACACAGAACGTCCGAGCCGGCCTCGACGATCTCAACGGCCTGACCGGCAGCCACCGGAAAACCGTCGAGATGATCAGGAGGACATACCCCGGGTAAACGTCGACCTCGAGGAGTCGATGAGGTCGGACATCGACTATCGTGCCCGCGATCGCATACGTTGAAAGCGTCGAATCCCCTCGCGCGCAACCTAATTTCTGACTCCACCGACCGACCTCTCAATTGTGGGGAGTTCTTGCGGTAGAGGGTCTTGTGAGAGGGTCCAGCCGGCGGCATCGCCGGTCCCCGTCACAGCTTCTACCGCCCCGGACACCCGAGGCGGACCGGGGTGCAGGCGGTCCCGGTTCTGCTCGACGCGCGCCCCGAATGGATCCAAACTCTCCAGCCATCACGTAGGCCGCGCCGTACGCGGTCAACCTGATCGTCCACAAGAGTCACACCGGTCTCGACCCCCACCCTTGCACCGCGCCGCATGCCCGAACGGCACCCGATTCGGCCAATGCCCACCGACCAAGACATACCGCTGGTGTGACGAGCATGGGTCGAAGGACCGGCGGTCGGAACGGATACGGGGACCGCCGGCAAGGACGTCCGCCGCGTCCAGGTCCTCCCTCGCCGTCCCCAATCCGGCGCCGCATTCGCGGCCGCGGCCAGCAGCAGGGAGCCGACCATGACGACGGCGCCACCTCGCCAAACGCCATCACCGCGGTCCGAATATTGGTGGTGCCGCGGTCGGGCAGAGGTGAGCAAACCTCGGCGACTCAGCCGTCGCCGGGCAGGCCGCGCGAATGCGCGTCTCTGATGGTGTTCGAGGACCTCGCGCGGGACTCGACTGCGAGCGCGGGTGCGACGAACAGCGGGATCACCGTCCCGCATCAGGTACAGATGCCACGGCAGCGTCTTCGCCGCCGCTGATGCTCCGTGCCGGTTCTCTCTCCCCGTCTTGCCTGGTCCCGGCGTCCCGATCGTGGTGGATCGCAGCGGGCCATGTAAGTTCCGGGCCTCCGGTAGCCAAGAAATCAACGCTGAATTACACTGTTAGTGAGCGTTAGGAGATCACTTGTGACTGTCGCAGACGATCGTCAAGCCCGCGTTGCCGCAGAGCAGTACGCCGCCGGCGCGCTGTCGTTCGAGGACGCCTTGACCCGCACCATCGGACACCCGATCGACAGAGCAACGGTCGCCACGGCTCTTGGCTACCTCGCGTCCCTGGGCGCCCTGCAACCGCAAGGCGCGCTCACGCGTCACGACGCCGACCTACTCGACGAAGCCGGCCTCACCGACGACGGCGAACGAGCCAGCTTCTCCGTCGCACTGGGACGGGCACAGACCATGAGGGATCTCCGTCGCACCGCCCTCACCGCCGCCGAGGTCGCCGACCTGCTGAAGGTGAAGGCGCCCCGGGTCCGCCAACTCACCTCGATCGAACACAAACTCTGGGCCCTCGACGACGTCGATCGACGAGGACGCCTATACCCGAAGGTGCAATTCACCGAGACCGGGATCGTCCCGTACCTCGACCAGATCCTGCCCCAGCTCCCAGCCGACCTGCACCCCCTCACCGTCAACGCGGTGCTGACCCTGCCCCGCGTTGACCTCACCGTCGACGGTCACCCCGCATCGGTCGTCGAGTTCCTCACCTCCGCCGCAGCAGAGCACGACCTCCCCACCGTCCTCGAGGTCGTCGAACGCGCGACGAGCCTTTAGCTAGTGGCCACGACCACCCCACCCTCGATCGCGGACATGCGCGATCAGGGGGTCCGCGACGACGAACTGGTCACCATCGCGGCCACCACACGCCGTCTCTGGCGTATCCACCCCACCGACGGCGCCCACGTGCTGCCGTGGCACGGCTTCCGCACATACGGGCCACTGCTGCGCTTCGACCATCACCCACGGCCGCGAGCGGGCCACCCCAAGTACGGCATCTGGTACGGAGCCAGTAGCCCGCGCGGCGCCCTCGCCGAGGTCTTCCAGGAAACCCGAGTGATCGACCGATTCCATCGCACCCCGTATCTCTCAGCACTAACCCTGGACCGCCCACTCACCCTGCTCGATCTCGGAGGGTTCTCCGGCGGCACCTGGCCGACCCGGCTCGGATGCAATCACTCCCTCGACTCCGGCCCGCACTCCCAATCCCAGGCGTGGGCCAGGACGATCCACCGCGCCTACCCGCACCTCGACGGGATCGCGTACCGCGGCAGATTCGCCGGTGAGCTGTGCGTGGCACTGTTCGAGCACGCCGCTAACGCCTTCCCCACCAACCCGGCGCTTTCACTGCCACTGTCCCACGTCGGACTCGCACGCCGTATCGACAGCGCGGCAGTGGAATTGGGATACCACGTCGTCTGACCGCCGCGCACGGGGATCTCCAGCTACAGCCACGACGGCACCGAGCCTCCACACGATTGCGTGATTCGAGGTACCTGTCGGTGGCGTCGACGTCGGTTCGAGCGAGGCCCTGCTCGACGTTCTCGGGACTGCCTGCCCTCTACCGCCTGGCGTAGTCGGCGACGCCGGTCCAGTCGATGACCACGCAGGGCTCATCGCCGAGAATCCAGGCGTCGTGTCCGGGCGGGCAAATCATGAGATCGCCGGGGCCGAACTCCATGTCCTCCCCGTCGTCCATGACGATCTTCATACGACCCGAGATGACGTAACCCATGTGCGCGGCCTGGCAGCTGTCCGTCTTGGCGATCGGTTTGACGTGCTTGGACCACCGCCATCCGGGCTGGAAAGCCCTCCCCACCGCGCCGGACGTGACGTTGACCAGTTCGAGCTTGCCCATCCCGTCCTCGAAGGGGCGGGTTTCCTCGGGTGAATCGAGACTCTTGCGGATCAGACCGGACATCGGCTGTCCTCCCAAGTCGTGAGGCGGCACCCACCGATGCGGCGGACCTCCGACCGGCCAAATCGGGAACCGCGGGTTGAATCGAAGGTTCTGACACTTCAATTCTGGGCGGGCACTATCGTGTGCCGCAATACCGAGCGGCGGCCCGTAGGTGGGACGGCGGTACACGCGATCGGGGCGAGAGCGCCGGCGGTGGTCTCGCCGCTGCGCTGACGTTACTTGCGAAGGAGCGCGGCTTGATTGACCCGGTCTTGCAGGTACTGTCCTATTCAATGCTCGATGACCGGACCGCGGTGCGGCAAGATCTCGACGGAGCCGGCGGCGGATGTGGAATCCGAGCAGCAACCGGCTCGGGTGGCGCTCCTATCTCGGCGCAGCCGCTGACGGCGACGTCCACCATTGGCCGCGCCAGCCCGGTACGAAGACCTCTCCGGGCTGCCCCCGGCATGGATCGGTGTCGGCACCAACGACCTCTTCTACGACGAGGACATCGCCTACGCCACCCGACTGCGAGGCGCCGGGCTCCCTTCGCACACTCCACCAAGCGCCCGGCGCCTACCACGGCTTCGATCTGGTCGAAAAGAAGACAGGCATCGCACGGGTCTACCTCCAGTCACAGATGACCGCGCTGACTACCGCTCTCGCCCCAACGATGGGCTTACACCGTCCTGACGGCCTGACTGACAACCTCAATCAACCAGTCCGGTCGGTACTTCCCGAGGAGATTCGGTTCGATCTCACGATCGGTGTTGGGTGGTCCGAAACCTGGGACATCGAGCAACGAGTACCGCTAGTGACGACAGACCCGGACCGCGACAAGTGGGCGGCGGTCTATGCGGGCACCGTCGTTCAGCACGCAATCCTCTCGCCCATACAACGGCCGCGGACAACGTCTCGAAGTGGGCAGTGCGGCCTTGCCCGGGGACGGCTGATCCCTGAATATGGGAAACGACGCCGCGACCAGATCACCGGCGTTGAACCTGTCGCCCTGTCATTCGGTGAAACGCGCGGACCAGAGCCGGATAGTTTCATCGGTGGCACCGTGCGAGCGCACCCAGGTGTGCACCCCACCGGGGTGCGTATCCCAGTGCGACAGGACCCCTTCGATGGCGTCGGGGACGGCGCCGCGGAGGTCGCGGTCGTGGGGATGCGCCCGGCCGAGTTCGGGAGCGAAGCGGGTGATCCGCGCCAGGACGGCCGGCATGTGTTCGTTGGTCAAGACGTAGTCGGCGATGATGTCGCCGGGTTCGACGCCTGCGATGCGCAGCAAGAGGGCCACGGCGATTCCGGTGCGGTCCTTGCCCGCGGCACAGTGCAGCAGCACCGGTCCGGGGGCGGTGGCCGCGACCCGCAGGACGTCGGCGAGTTGCTTCCCCGCGTTGATCAGGATTCCCTGGTAGATGTCGGCGAGCCGGGCACCCTGGCTGGGCGCGGTGACTTCGGTGTCGGTGAGCAGGGAGATCAGGTGCACCGCGGTGCCGTCGGACTGCAACGGGTGTGCACGGGTGGCGAACTCCCGGGGGCTGCGGAGATCGACGACGGTCCGGACCGGCCATTCGGCGACGACGGTGGGGCGTGTGTCACCGGGCGCGGGCAGCGCGCTGCGGTACAGCACTCCGGGACGTGTCCGGCGCCCGTCGGAGGCGGACAGGCCACCCAGATCGCGGAGATTGGGGAGAACATCGATGTCGGTCACCGTCATATGAGCTTCTTCCTGAGATAAGAGGCGGCGCGGTCGAGGGTCACCACGACCACGAGCACGACCAGGACGATCGTGAGGACATTTCCGTACTCGAAGAGCCGGAGTTGCTGGGTGAGTTCCATGCCGATACCACCGGCGCCGACGATGCCGAGCAGCGACGCGGCGCGCACGTTCCCGTCGAGTACGAGGAGGGTGTAGCTGGCGATGGTCGGCACGGACTGCGGCAGCAGGACCCAGCTGATGCGCTGGGAGCGGGTGGCACCGGCCGCGGCGGCCGCTTCCCAGGCCCGCATGTCCATGGTTTCGAAGATGTCGGCGAACAGCCGGGCCATCCCCGCGGCGGATCCGATGATGATCGCGAGGGTGCCCGCGAGTGGGCCCAACCCGACCGCGGAGACGAACAGCAGCGCCCACATCAGTTCGGGGATGGCCCGGGTGACATTGATCGACGTTCGCGCGGCGTGGTGGAGCCAGGCTTGACCGAACACCGACCGGGCCGCGAGCAGCGCCCACGGCAGTGCGAGGAGGACACCGATGGTGGTGCCGATGACCGCGATCGCGAGGGTTTCGCCCATCAGGGTGACCGCCGTCGGGAGGATGGACAGGTCGGGCGGGAACATGCGGCCGACGAAATCGGTGATGTGCGGGATCCCGTCGAGCAGGGCAGCGGCGGAGAACTCGGTGGCCTGCGCCGACCAGAGGACCAGCACGGCGGCAACGAGGACGCCGGCGCCGGTCTGCCAGGACGGCCGTCGCAGCGCGGCGAGGTCGGCGGTCGAGGGGGTCTGCTCGGCGGGCTTCGTGTCGAGTGTCATGGTCACCGCACCCCCGCCAGCGCACGGTCGGGATCGGCGTAGAGCAGGTCGAGGTCGGCGGTCGTCACGGATGCGGTGGGGCAGTCGAAGACGACGCGTCCGGCCCGCAAACCCACCAGCCGGTCTGCGACATCTCGCGCCAGGTCGACGTCGTGCAGGTTCAGTACCGCGGTGAGTCCCTCGACGCGCGCGAGTCGCACGATGTCGTCGACGACGCCGCGGGCGAGAACCGGATCGAGGTTCGCGACCGGTTCGTCGGCGAGCAGCAGGTCGGGTTGCTGCCCGAGCGCGCGGGCGATGGCCACGCGCTGACGCTGCCCGCCCGACAGTGCGTCGGCCCGCTTGCGGAGCTGGTCCTCGAGTCCGAGCCGGCGGACGGCCTCGACGGCGATCTCCCGGTCGGCGCGCCGGACGAAGTGCACGAGGCTGGGCAGCAGCGGCTGACAGGCGAGACGCCCGATGAGCGTGTTGGACAGCACGGTCGCGCGTTCGACGAGTTGAAACTCCTGGAACACCAACCCGACTCGCGCGTGGGCGCGACGCTTGGCGCGGCCACGCAGCCCGCCGCGATCGATTCCGTCGTGCAGCACCCGCCCCGATGTCGGTGCGGCGAGACCGGCGAGGCAGCGCATGAGCGTCGACTTCCCGGCGCCGCTGCGACCGAGCACCGCGACGATCTCGCCGGGCGCCACCCGCACCGACACCTCCTGCAGGGCCGTGGTGCCGTCCGGATACCGGTAGCTCACCGCGTCGGCCTCCACCCGCGGCACACCGTGTCGTGTGGTCGTCATTTCCGCGACAGCTCCTCGAGGTTCACACCGAGTTCGGTTGCGGCGTCGCGGAAGATCGCGAAATCGCTGTCCTGTGCCTTCTCGAAGCTGGTCGCGCCGACCACCCCGAGGGCCGCTGTGTTGTCGCCGCCCACGAACGCGTCGACGATGCCCTGCTCGATCGCGGGGTCGAGGCCCTTGCGCGCGATGATCACCAGGGAGACCGGGATGGGGTCGGACTCGGCGACGATCTTTTGAGCGGTGCCGTCGATGACACCCTTGTCGACCATCGTCTGGTACGAGGACCGGGCGTCCGCGGCGCAGTCGACCGAGCCCTGCTTCACCGCGAGTTCGGCGGTGTCGTGGCCGCCGGCGTAGGTGCCTTCGATGTCGGTGTCGGGGTCGATGCCCGCCCGCTTCAGCAGAAGCTTGGGAATGTAGTTGCCGCTGGTGGAGCCGGCGTCGACGAACGCGATCTTGCGGCCGCGGAGGTCGTCGATCGAGTCGATGCCGGTGCCGGTGCGGCACACGAACACCGAACTGTAGGCGGCGCCCTTGGCGACCACGAGCGGCTCGACACCGGCAACGGCCTCGGCGAGCGGGGTGGGGAAGGGGCTGAACGCGGCAACGTCGATGAGGCCGGACCGCATCGCCTCGACGATCGACAGGTAATCGCTCGTCGGCTTCACATCCACCGACTTGCCCGTCCCGTCCGCGATCAGCGAGGTGATCGGTGCGAACTTCGCCTGCAGGTCCGCGTTGGCCTCCGCGGGCGGCAGCCCCACCTTCAGTACATCGGGTGCGCCGTCCTGGGCGGAGGAGTCGCCGCAGGCGGCGGCACCGCACAGCGTGACCGCGCAGGCAGCGGCGGCCAGGGTGCGGCGCAGGGTCGGGTGGATGCTCACGGGCGGGGCCTTTCCGAGAAGTGTTCGAAGTTGATGCCCGAATATTCATCTAGACAAGTAGCGTAAACCACGCTCACGGATGTCCGGCAAGTGAATGGGTCTTGAACAGGTCATATGCGATTTGGTCGAAGCGCAGGCATCCTCGAATGTCCTCTAGACTTGCCGCATGCCGAGCAAAACCTCGCCAGGCCGGGTACCGCTCTACCGACAGGTGCAGGACGTCCTCCTGCAGCGACTCGACAGCGGCATGCTGGAACCGGGAGACCGGCTGCCGCCCGAGACCGACCTGGCCGCCGAACTCCGGGTCAACCGGCTCACGGTCCGCCAGGCGATCGGCGAGCTGACCCGCGCGGGCCGACTGGTGGCGCGGCAGGGGTCGGGCACCTTCGTGGCTCCGCCGCCGCAGCACTTCCCCATCGAACTCGCCGCCAGCTACATCGGCGGTCCCGACGGTCTCGGCGCCGCCTTCACATCAGTCGGCCGCACGTTGAGCGAGACGCCCGTGGGCAGTGCGATCGTGCTCGGGGGCAGTGCGCCGCAGGCGGAGGAGTATCTGCCAGGCCGCCGGCTACGTCGCATCGACAGCGTGCTCGCGGTCGACGGTGAACCCTGGTTCGCGAACTCGGTGTGGATGGACGATCGCCGGTTCGCCGGCATCGACCGGCACCTGCAGGACGGCGTCCCGCTGTACACGATATGGCGCGACGTCTATGACGTGCGACTGAAGGCCGCCTGGAGATCGTTCGCCGCGGCGGCTGCGTCACCGCGCGTGGCGGAGATACTCGAAATCCCTCCGGGCGCACCGGTACTGCTACGCGAGGGCCTCAATCTCGACGAGGACGGCAGCCCGACTGTGTACATCCACCGGTCGTGCCGCAGCGACAGCGTACGGTTCGTCGCGAACTACCTAAAAACGGACTGAGCCTCCGAACATCTTGTCGCCCACGGCCAAAGGCAGAGGTCCGCGAGATCGTTCAGTGGCGAACAGCTCGACCAATGAGGGCACTCATGGTCCATATCGACTTCATGGACCGCTACGGCATCCAGGCGCAAGCCCTCTCGGTGTCGGACCCAGGATTCGAATTCCTCACCAAAACAGAAGCAGCCGAGATGTCGCGCTACTGCAACACCTACACCGCCGATCTGTTCAAGCGGCATCCCACCCGATTCGGTGGCCTGGCCGTACTGCCGATGCGCGATACCACCGCCGCCCTTCGGGAACTCGAGTACGCGCTCGACACCCTCCACCTCGACTGGGTTGGCCTACTCTCGGCCTACGAAGGCGCCTACCTTGGCGATCCCCGCTTCGAACCACTGATGCTCGCTCAATGCCGGTCGGCATATGTGTTCGTCCACCCCGCGGCCATTCCCGCCGACGCAAAACCCGAACTCCCCCTTCCCGACTTCCTCGAAGAGTTCACTTTCGAGAACCCACGGAAGTAAGCACAGGGCAGCCGGTGTATTTGGTCACGAACGGCGACGCCCCGCATAAAGCTCAACCTCCGCCACCTCGTCAGAAACGACTCGGCCCGTTCCCGTAGTGGTCTAAACGGTCACAGTGGGCCAGAGATGCTTCCAACATCCGTAAAACCGTGTCATCGACTTTCCGGCGGAGGTTGCTGCGGTGCGGTATCGCTCGATTTCGCCGATTCCACTACCCATGCCGCGATCTGCGCGCGTGAGTTGAACCCCAGCTTCGTCAGGAGATGCTCGACGTGCCCCTGCGCGGTGCGGGGCGAGATCACCAACCGCGCTGCGATCTCCTTGTTGGTCAGTCCTTCGGCGATCAGAGCGGCGACCTCACGCTCGCGCTTGGTCGGCGTGACCGATGGACTAGCTGCTGAAGCAGGGAGTTTTGGAATCTGCTCGCCCAGGGCATAGGCGACTGCAGCCTCGAAACCGAGCATACTGCCCTCCCGGTGTGCCGCGGCGAAGGCCTGCTTAGTCATCGCCTGTCGAGTCTTACGTTCGAACTCGTCCTGGTACACGAGCATGTCCGGCAACAACACCGTCGAACTCCCTACTGAGCGACTGAACTGCTCGGCGGCTTCAGCCAACATGACCGCGCGTCTGGGGTCCCCTTCCTCAGCTGCGATCCACGCCAGTGCTTGGATGCACATGCTGGTCTTCATTCGGTCGTTGACTTTCCTACCCGTCTTCAGTGCCTGCACAAGTAGGCGAGTAGCTCGCGTGCGATCGCCTTTTCGCCACACCGCAACCGCTAGCGCCCACAATGTATGGGCCCGGTGCACGGATTCGCCTCGCGCCTCCGTAATCGTGAGCACGTGCTCGTAGCATTCGATGGCCCGCTCGGTGTCGTTCTGCAGTTCGCACGTGATGCCGAGGCCGTCGAGAGCGAGGACCTGAAACAAGAGGTCGTCCCGTGCGATGTACACGCTGACCGCACTTTCAAGATGCAAGCGTCCATCGGACAGTTTTCCTCCGAACAGTGCGAGATATCCAGTGGCGTGGTCGATGTGTGCGCGAATCAAGGGGTTATTCGACTGGTCGACGAGCGTACGACAAGCTTCCACCAGGTCCGCCGACCCCTGAAGGTCACCCTGCAGTCCGCTCATCAGGCTATATGCAAATGTCGCTTTGGCTCGTTCGACAGTGAGGGTACCCACCTTGCGGGACAGAAGGCGACCGAGCCACCGGCGCCCCTCGCTGAGCGACCCCTGTGAAAGCCAGAAGGGGCATAGTGCGGCAGCGATCCGAATTCCGGACTCAGGGCTGTCGGACACACAGAATTCCAGCGCCTCACGGACATTCGGCTGCTCCCGACCCAGTCTGGAGATCAACGCGAGCTGCCGGGAACTGATCCATTCGGATTCCGCCTCGACCACCAGCCGCTCACACCAGTCACGGTGCCGACGGCGAAGCGCGATGTAGCCGCCCCTCTCCTGCGCCCTTTCCCGCCCGTAGGCGCGGACGGTCTCGAGCATTCGGAACCGCACCGCGGAACCCGACTCCTCTCTCGTCAGGATCGACTTGTCGACGAGGAACGTCACCGTGTCGAGGAGTCGAGGAG
>NZ_JBFUGT010000217.1:0-10941 GCF_056402775.1 Rhodococcus sp. P3_B8 | reverse complement strand
CGCCAACACCATCGTCGGCGGCGCCGGCGCGGTGGGTGACACCGTCGACGGAGTGGGCGACACGGTCGGTGGCGTCGTCGGCGGAGTCACCGGCCTGGTGCCCGGCGTCCTCGGCAACGGCGGATAGGGCGCCGGTGTCCACGCTGCCCTCACCGCTTCCTCCCACGGAACTCGCGGAGCTCGACGGCCCGCAACTGTCCGCTCTCGCACTGGTTCTGCTCGGCAGCGACCTCGACGAGACCGTGGTCGCCCGAGTACTCGACGTCGAACCCGACCGTGCCCGCGCCGCTGTCGACGCGCTCCGCGCGGACGGCTGGGTCGACGAACGGGACGCGCTGGTTCTGGCGGACCACACGCATCTCACGACAACGCTCGGCGAAAACCGGCTGACCACGCTCGCTCGCCGCCTGCTCACCCATCACGTCGACGGCGGAACGCTCACGCTTCCCGTCGCCCGCGCGATCGCCGCGACCGGCACACCGAGCGACGATCTGAGCCAATTTCTCTGCGCCCAGGCCGAACTCGCCGAACCGGCCACCGCCGTCGCGTTGTATTCCGAAGCCTGCCGGGTCGGCAGGCTCGGCGACAGTGCCGTCGTCGCATACGCCGAGGCCAGCGCCCTGAACGGCGACCTCGACACCGCGGTCGGCCTGGCCGATTCGGTCCTCGAACGGTCCGGCACCGTCGGCGATGCGGAACTCGCTGCGGCGGTCAGGATTTCGGCCGCCGGCGCCGCGTTCTGCGGCATGATCGATCGCAGCGCCGAACTGTACGCCTGGCTCGGCGCCGACCGGGCGGGCGCCGACGCCTCCCTCGCGGCCGCCGTCCTGGTGGTGGCAGGGCGACTCGACGACGCCGAAGCCGTCCTCGCCACCAGCGCGGGCGCACCCCCCACCGCCGCCACCGCCGGAGCCGCACTCGTCGCGACCGGACTCGTCCAATCGGTGACCGCGTCCGCCAACGCCGCACTGAACTCACTGACGCGTGCGCTGTCGCTGCCCGGTCGCGCGTCCCGGCCACGGGTGCTTCCCGACTCCCCCGCCGCGATCACCGCCCTCGCCGCGCTCCACTGCGGCGAACTCGCCCACGCGGACGCCGTCCTCGCCCGGGCACGGGAGACCGAACGGCCCGGCAGTGTCACCGCGAACCGGCATCAGCTGCTCACCGCCTGGACATCCATGGTCCGCGGCGACCTCGCCGCGGCGCAGTCCCGGCTCGACGGCCTCGACGCCGCGTCGATGCGGCAACGCGATCTGCTGTTCGTCCACGGCCTGCGGGTCGGGCTGGCCCGGCGCACCGGCGACAACGCGGCACTGCTCCAGGCCTGGGCGGGCGCGCAGGGCATGCTCGCCGAGTACTCGGTGGACCTGCTGAGCCTGCTGCCGCTCGGCGAACTGTGGCTGACATCGATCCGGGTCGGCGAACCCGCCCGGATCACTCACCTCGTCGAGGACGCGCAATCGTTGCTGCGGACGCTCGGCGAGCCGGCGATGTGGGGTTCGGCGCTGCACTGGTACGGCGTGCAGGCCTCGATCCTCGCCGAATGCCCCGCAGATCTGATGCCCCACGCCCGCGCACTCGGCGAGGCTGCCAAGGTCAGCACGTACGCGTCCGGGCTCGCCACCGCCGGTCGCGCCTGGCTGCGTGTGCTGCAGGGCGACATCGATGCCGCATCCGTCGAGGACGCGGCCCGCACCCTCGACCGGATCGGCCTGCCGTGGGACGGTGCGCGCCTCGCGGGGGAAGCCGCGCTGCGCGCGTCCGACACGAGGGTCGCGACCACGCTCCTGCAGGTCGCGAGGGCCCTGCGGCAGCCGACGTCCGCGGGCAACGGCACCGACTCCGCGGTCGTGTCGAGTCCGAGCACACCGGGATCGCTCACCGACCGCGAGGCCGAGGTGGCCGAACTGCTCGTCCAGGGGCTGACGTACCGGGAGATCGGGTCGCGCCTCTACATCTCCGCCAAGACCATCGAGCACCACGTCGCGCGGATCCGGCGGCGGCTGGGCGCCGGGTCGCGGTCCGAGCTGTTGTCGATGCTGCGTGCGATGGGCCACGGGTATTCCGCCGACTCCTGACCCGTGAGTACTTATTAACCGCGGGTGGTTAATAAGTACTCACGGGCGCCGGAGGCGCAGCAGCGCCCGGTGTAACCATTCGACCGCGGCAGGCGACACACTGTGCACATGGTGCGATGACGCACTCCCTCGAACTGTGCCAGTAAGGATCTTTCATGACCACCGGAGTCGGACTCACCGTCGGCGATGCGGTTTCCACAGCGGTGGTGACCGCTTCCGGAACCGACGTGAGGACGATCGAACACCCGTCCGTCCTGTTCACGGCCCCGGACGGCACGGTTCAGCTCGGCGACCCCGGCACGGAATCGAYGGGCGCCGTCCGCGACTTCCTGGCCCGCGTCGGTGAGCCCGCGGGCATCGAGTACGCGGGTTCGCTGACCCGCGCCGAGGACCTCGTCGCGACGGCGATGTTCTGCCTCTTCCGGGAGGCCGCGGACGGACTGTCGGGGACGGTGAGGGTCACCGCGACCCATCCGTCGGACTGGGCGCCGGAGATCGTCACGAAGCTGCGCGAATCCCTCGACTACATGGGTCTGGGCGAGGCAACGCTCATCCCGGAGTCGGTGGCGCTCGCCGCCTCGCCGGAGTCCCCGGCCCACGGCGCGGCACTGCTGGCGGCCGGGCTGGCACTGACCGACGAGGACACGAGCGCCGACACCGAGTCGATTCCGGTCGTCGAGGCCCCGATGCACACCGCGTACTCCGCGGTGACGGCGGTGCCCGCAGCCGCGGCCGCGGCCGCTGCCGCGTATCCGCCCGCCGAGACCGAGGCGTCCGCTCCCACGAGTACACCGACGCCACCCGCCAAGCGCAYGAACCGTCGGCCGCTGATCATCGCCGGTGTCGCCGCGGCCGCACTGGTGGTGGCAGGTGGGGCGCTCGCGTTCGCGCTCACCGGCAACGGCAGCACCGCGGTCCCGACGATCCAGGACGCCCAGACCGCGTCGGTGACGACGTCCAGCGCACGACCCACGACGGCCGCTTCCGTTGTCTTGCCGACGGCGAGCACGCAGGAGGTGGCCGTGACGACGGAGGTTCAGGCCCCCGTCCCGGTCGCTCCGCCGCCTGCACCGGTGGAGACGACATCCGTGTTCGTGCCGCCGCCTCCGCCCCCGACGACGACGCCGGTGATCACGCTTCCCTCGATCACCACGGTCACGCAGACCACCACCACGACGACGACCGCCGCGACGACCACGACGACGCCGCCGGAGACGACCACCACCTCAACGACAACCACGACGACCACGCTGAAGGAACCCGCGGCCGCGACCACCACCACGACCACGCCCGCAAAGCCTGCTCTCAAAAGCCCAGGTGAGTGAGGCTCTGGTCACACCTCCCCGACCGTCTGACTCGTCCGTAGCTTAAGGTGGGGCGCTGATACCCACCCCAGAAGGAATCCTCAGTGAACGGATTCCGTGCAGAAGGGATTTCATGCGTAACGTGCTGGCGCACCGCGCCGCTGTTGTAGGCGCCTCGGCAATGCTTCTTCTCTTTCCGTTTTCCACTGCCGCCCAGGCCGACCCTGTTACGCAGCCCGACACCACTCAGCTGAGCGCCGACAAGTTGCCGGCCGAACTCGTCGAGGCCATCACCCGCGACCTGAAGATCAGCCCGCAGGAGTACCTCGACCGCGCCGCGAAGGCACAGGAGCTGGGCAGTTACGCCGAGGACTTCCGGGAGCAGCATCCCGACGACTTCGCCGGGGCCTGGATCGGCCTCGACGGCCAGCCCGTCGTCGCGGTCACCACGAACGAGGCCGCCGACGCCGCAGCCAAGGCCGGGTACGACACCCGCATTGCGCCGGTGTCCGCGAACGGCCTGGAGAAGACCCTCTCCGACGTGAACGGCTGGATCGCGGGACTGCCGAAGGACGTGGCTTCCCAGGTCAACTCCGCGTCGATCGACGTCCTCGAGAACCGCGTCGTCATCGACGTCGTCAACAGCCCCATCGGCCAGGCGCTGAACCTGCCGACGCTGCTTGCGAACGTCAAGGTCATGCTGAGCCCCGGCGGCGGCGGTCCGGTGGAGCGCGGTCCCCTCGCCGGTGACACCTACATCACCACCGCGGGTGAGCTGCCGAAGACGCCGATCTCGGAGATCTCCGTCTGCTCGCTGGGCTTCAACGCCGTGGACGACAGCGGCCAGGCCGTGAACATCAGCGCCGGACACTGCAACCCCGCCGAGGGTCAGCCGTCGCCGGTGTTCCTTCCCAATCACCAGAACGTCGACGACAGCCAGCAGATCGGCGCCTTCTCGAAGTCGTCGGTGGGCAACCCGGCCGACAAGCTGGACTACTCGGTGATCAAGCTCAACGAGGCCGGCGTCAAGGCCGGTCTGGACCGTCCCGCGGTTCGTGGCGCGAACGGCACCACGCTGGAGATCACCGGCACCGCCCGGCCCGTCGTCGGCGCCCCGATCTGCAAGTCGGGCCAGACGTCGTCGTTCACGTGTGGTGTGGTGGCAGCCGATCACGTCGAGACGCAACTGTTCGTCGCCGACGGTTCGAGCCGCGTGGTTAACGGTTTCGCCGGCACGGCCTGCACCCTCGCGGGTGACAGCGGCGGCGCCATCGTCACCGGAACCCTCGCGTTGGGCATCACCAGTGGTTCCAACGCCAGTGGCGCCCCCAACTGCACGGAGGCGAACCTGGTGCTGGCACCGGAGGGTGGCACCGCCAGCCTCGGCATCCCCGTCGCCGACATCGTGGACACGCTCGGATCCGGGATGCGCGTGCGCACCATCTCCGACTAGTTCTGCCCCGCTTCACCCTGTGCCCGGTGTCCGTTCGCTCGGACACCGGGCACAGGTGTGTTCCGGCCTTGTGTCCGCTTTGTCCTGCAGCGTCGTCCACCGAGAGTGTTACAGGTGGGAATAGACGGGGCGAACCCATATAGTCGACTCCGACTGTGTACGGCCTTACCTGTCGGGGGGTCGTATTCGTATGCGCCCGCGAGGCGACTGCGAACAAACAAAAATAGAAAGGCCCCCATGCGAAGCTCCATCGCACGTCGTGCCRCCGTGTTCGGCTCCGCCGCGCTGCTGCTCCTCGGCCCGGTCGCCGCCTCCGCTCAGGCCGATCCGGTCGAGCCCGGAGTGTCCGGCCAGGCCGGCAAGCTTCCCGCGGAACTGATCGACGCGATCCAGCGTGATCTGTCGCTGAGCCCGGACCAGTACCTGGAGCACTCCGAGCTGGGCCAGAAGCTGGCCGAGTTCGCGAAGACCGCCCGCACCCAGTTCCCGGACGCGTTCGCCGGAACCTGGCTCGACAAGGCCGGCACCCCGATCGTCGGGCTCGCCGACGGCGCCGACAAGGACGCTGCGGTCGCCGCGGCCGAGAAGGCCGGCTTCCAGGTGAAGGATGTGGCACAGAGCGAGAGCAGCCTGCAGGCTCAGGTGAAGTCGCTCGACGGTTGGCTGGACACCCAGCCGCCCGCCGTCGCGGATCTCGTTCGCGGTGTGGCCATCGACATCGTGAACAACGATCTCGTGCTCCGCGCCGACAACGTGGGCGGGTTGCAGCTTCCGGACTTCCTGAAGGGCGCACGCGTCGTGCAGTCGCCCGCCACGGCCGCTCCGCTGCCGTCCACCGACCTCACCCCCATCGCCGAACCGCTCCCCGCCGACGCCCTGCTGGGCGGCGACGCGTACGGTTCGCTCGGCGGCGGAGTCGGGCTGCGCTGCTCGCTCGGTTTCAACGGCACCGACAGTTCGGGCGGCCCGGTGAACATCACGGCCGGACACTGCGACCCCAACCGGGACGCTGCCGGCACCTCGGAGGCGTCGGAGGCGTTCTCTTTGGTCCCGGGTGGCACCGGTCCGCGGATCGGCACGTTCGCCAAGACCAGCCTGGACATCCACGACTACTCGATCATCCGGGCCGACGACAGCGCCGCACGCCGGTTCGAGAACAACGGCGTCCGGGTTCCCGGCGCCGCGCCGGTCGCCATCACCGGAACCGCCGACCCGATTGTCGGCGCCCCGGTGTGCAAGTCGGGTCTGACCACCGGTTTCACGTGCGGTGTCGTCACGTCCGTGGCACAGACCGTCTCGGTCGGTGAGCGCACGCTGGCCGACAGCTTCTCGACGAGCATGTGCGCCCTGCAGGGCGACAGCGGCGGCACGATCGTGACCGGCACGCTGGCACTCGGAATCTCGAGCGCGTCCAACGTCGGGCAGTACCCGATCTGCCAGGTCGCGGACGTCGTCACGTTCGTCCTCGGCGAGAGCCCCGAGTTGTTCGCCACGCCGATCAACGAGGTGCTGGCCGAGAACCCGGGTCTGCGCGTGCGCACCTCGTAACGCACTCCGCCTGCGACAGCGGCCCGCTTCCCTCTCGGGAGGCGGGCCGTTGTCGTCGGTCGTGCACTCGGGCCGCGTAGGGCCGGACCGCTCGCGCGTCGCGCAGGGTGGTGCAAGGAACAGTTGTTTTCCGCAGTGATCGAGGACAGCGCGACGCGGGTGGCCGACAGCCAGACGGACATGATCGATCGCCACCTCGGTGAGGTGAACGACCTCGAGTCGGACCTCGTCGCACTCGGCCGTGAGTGGGTCACGATCCCCACCCGGGATTTCGCGGACCATTTCGCTATGGTTCGGCAGTTCAACGCGGAGGCTGCCCACTTCCCGCAGGCCGCGCTCGACGCCTGGCAGGAGGCCGGACCGCGCCGTCGGCGATCGTCACTGACGGGGTCGCGGCCTTCCTCGACGGCTACCGAGCGCGCGGGAAGTGATCAGGTGGTGGGCTCGGGCGCGGGTGGAACGAACGGCGTGTTGATGGTGACGAGGTACTGGATTCCGAGGATCACCAGTGCGGCGCCGCCCACGAAGATGGTTCCCGCCAGCCCGCCGGCGGCGAATCCCGCCAGCAGCCCGCCGAGGCACCCGACCGGCGTGCCGATCACGGTCACGGCGAACAGGCCGCACCCGACCGCGAGACCCACGGCACCGAAGATCACACCGAAGATCAGGCCGCCGATCAGCGTCGCGTAACCGAGGTAGCTGTTGAAGTCGGCGAGAGCCGAATCGTCGCGCTCTTCCTGAGTGTCGAAACCGTCCTGCGCAACCGATTTCAGGGCCGACGCGACGTCGGCGGGAACGTGTGGGGTGAGCGTCACCGTCCGCCCGTCGAGGTCGGCGTCGATCGGATAGACGGCGTCGCCGACGCGAATCGTGAGCGGCAGCGCAGCCACCACCTTGCCGCCGTCGTCCACCACCTCGATCGCTTCCCGGGTGTCGGTGATCCGGAAGGTGCCCGCGTCGATCGACGTGACGACGGACTCCCCCTCGGCGTGCGCCTCGTAGCCGATGTCGGACGAATCCTGCTGCGCCAGTGGAGCTGTGTGTGCGGTCCCCGCGGAGATTCCGAGTGCCGCGACGACGAGGAACGCTGCTCCGGTGACGGCCCGCAGGTTCCGTGCGAACCGGCCGCTCATGCCGTGGGTTCCGGTGCGACGAACGGGCTGTTGATGGTGTTGAAGTACTGGATTCCCAGAACCACCAGGGCGCCACCACCGACGACGATGGTGCCGGCAAGCGCGACGACGGGCGCGACGATCAGCGCACCTCCGATGCATCCGGCCACCGGGCCGGCGAGGCCGAGAAATGGAATCACCAACGCGGCCGTGCCGGGGATGACACCGATCGCGCAACCGATCGCCCCGCCGATGATGGCGGCGACGATCGCGGTGATCGCGCTCGTGATCCCGAGCTGCTGCTGGAAGTCGTCGAGTGCGCGGTCGTCGCGTTCCTGCTTGTCCTGCGGTGCGGCGACGTCGTCGAGGGTCAGCCGCTCCGACACGGGGACGGGGGTCGCTGCCGACGGATCCATGTTCGGGACGAGTCGCAGGACGCGAGCGGTCTCGTCGACCGCAACGGCGAAGGGATGCTGCAGGTCGTCGACCCGGAAGAACGTGGGAATGGACGCGACGACGCGGCCGCCGTCGTCGACCACGTCGACGGTGTCGTTCGCGGCGTTGATCGAGAAGGCGCCGGCGTCGAGGGTGGCCACAGCGGCGTCACCGTCGCGGGCGGTCTGGTAGTTGATGTTCGGGATGCCCTGTTCCGTACCCGGCTGGGGTGCGGCGGCCGGATCAGCGTATGACGTGGCCGCCCCGACACCCATCGCCGCGACGACGAGCAGGGAGGTGGCAGTAAACCGTCGGAGGTTCATCGAGATCCGTTTCGAGAGCAGCGCTGTGACGGACGAAGGTTAGCCTAAGCATGGGCTCACCAGGCAGGTCAGCTCCGTCGGTGTGACGAGGTTCACTTCCGCGAGGCCGCACAAGGACGAACCGCCCGCCTCCGAAGGGAGGCGGGCGGTTCGAGGTACTGCGGGGTGCGGCTACTTCACCCACTTCGCCATACAGGTAGGCCTGCTCACATCTCTCGTGAAGACGTCAGAGCAGCTTCGGTCCGACCGTCACGATTGTGATCACGTAGCCAAAGATGTCGGCCAGGATGCCAAACAGTTCCGCCATGGATTCTCACACCTCTCCTGGGCGCCTGCGCCCTGACAACTGGCTACTTCGCCTTCTTGTCGTTCTTTGCCCAGATCGTGGTGCCCTCGGGCGCCGCAAGCGTCTGGGCCAGCTGGATACCCGCAATGACGAGCGTCGGCCCACCGACTACGACGGTTCCGGCGATTGCGCCGACTGCCGCGAACACCGGGACGGTCGCCAGCGCCACGGGCCCCGCAATCAGGCCGACCAATCCGATCGCGCCTCCCACGACAGTGCCGGCCAGCCCACCGACCGCAGAGGCCAGTGCAAGTTGCTGACCGAAATTGGCCTGCGCACGGGTGTTTTCTTCGACCGAAGCAACATCGTGCAGCGGGAGATCAGCGTCTGCGATCGGCGTCGCCTGTGCGCGATCGACGACCGGCGTCAACGTGAGCGTCTTACCGTCCTCGCTGACCTTCTCTTCGAAGGGGAACTGCAGACCGTCGAACCGGTACGCGAGGGGCAGCGAGACGACGGCATTTCCAGCACCGTCTTCGAGCGCAACAGATTGCCCATCCGACGACACGACGAATGCACCTGCATCGATCTTCGTGACAACGGCACGATCCTCAACGTGAGTCTCGTAGCCGATCTGCCCCTGAGGCTCGGCCGGATCAGCGATCGCAAGCCCAGATCCTGTGGCGAAGATACTCGCCACCAAAGCCGATGTCGTGACGACTCGACGCAACTTCATTCGGTTCCCCTTATAAGTCCAACCCCATCCGTTGCTAAACAGTAACTTGCTGATGTGATAGATCCCAATTGAGACTCGACTCGAGAAAAGTGCCGAAATAATAGTCGGCGAGGGGTTATGAAATTTCGCCCCGGGACGGGACTCCGACCGAATTTGAAGAATGGCACCAGTCGCTGGTGTAGTTATTCCCACAAAAAGCGGGGAACCGGTCGGTTTCTTTGAGCGCGGCCCCACACACGACCCGGCCCCGCCGTGCGAGACACGACGGGGCCGGGTGCTGACGTAAGGGCCCTACTCGTCCCTGTCCGCGTAAATCGACGTCCCCGGAGCGGCGTTGTACGTCTCCCACAACTGATATGCGCTGACGCCGAGAGTCGGGCCGCCGGCGACGATGGTTCCAATAACCCCGCCGATACCGGCTCCGGTCACCAGTCCGGCGACACAGCCAGCGGGAAGTGTTGCGATACAGCCGATTCCGGCCCCGGCAATGGTTCCGACCAGGCTTCCGACCGTGACGGCGATGCCGACCTGCGCACCGAACTGGGCGAACGCCCTGTCGTTCTCCTCACGGGACGCGACGTCGTTGAACGGAAGCGTCCCGGGTGCCGTGGACGTCACGGCCGGCGCCGGCGCCGGAACCGGTCCTGCATGTGACACTCCGGCAGCAAGCCCCATGGCGGCGACCGCCATCCCTGCCGTGACTGCAGCTTGTCTCACGATCATTGATGCCTCATTTCAGGAGCGTCCCGACGAAGTTCTGGTGTGATCGAAGTGCACTGCTCGGCCCCCCGTGTGACCGCTGGCCAGGGCCGGAAAACACGCTCAGAGTAACAGCGGAATCACGGCCGAAATGTTCATTGACGAAAAATTCATCACACCCGCAAGTTACCGATCAGTAGCGATTCAAATGGGTGTAATTCGCGCGAATTGCACGGCCTGAATTACGTCACCCGGGAGGGATTTCGGCAGCGTCGACGTGAGCACCCGAAATAGTTGCCCATCGTTATCCGGTCGCAATGCAAACGCGTCGAATTCGTGACGAAAACGACCGCCGGAGCCCTCTCGCGAAGCAGGCGGGTACCGCTTCCGGCGGCAGCCGGCCGAAGTTAGGGCGACCTTGGGTGAACGCCGCGATTCCGACCCTTTAACGTGGCGAACAGAAAGTCCGATTGTGGCATGCACCACATGCCCCATCGGCGCCCGAGCTGCAGAGATCCCGCTGAGCGCCGGTAAGTTACCCGCAGGTACACTGAATAAGTTACTAGCGGGTAACTTAGCAAGCGTTAGGATCACGAGCAGTCCCGAGGTGGCCGCCCTGCCGCCCTGAAACGAAAGGCCGCGACATGAATGCCCTGACGATCACGTTGGGCACCATCGGCGTGCTGCTGAGCCTCGTATGTTGGTTCTCCTTCATCACTGGCGCATTGAAGATGGTCAACGTCGTCCGGATCGGCCAGTCGGCCCCGGACCGATGGCGTCCCTTCTTCCCGCGCTTCAAGCAGATGTGTGTGGAGTTCATCGCGCACACCCGCATGAGCAAGTTCCGCACCGTCGGCTGGGCTCACTGGCTGGTCATGGTCGGGTTCATGCTCGGAGYCATCGTGTGGTTCGAGGCGTACGGGCAGACGTTCGACCCGGCGTTCCACTGGCCGCTGGTCGGTAACAC
>NZ_JBFUGT010000216.1:0-10974 GCF_056402775.1 Rhodococcus sp. P3_B8 | reverse complement strand
ACCACCTGGTACGAGCGCAGCCGGGCGGTGCGGGGAACGCGCGCCTGGCCGGGCACGAACACGCAGCCGCCGTCGCTGCCGTAGGTGAAACCGTGATAGCCGCAGACCACCTTGTCGCCGTCGAGCCGGCTCGGTGCCTCGGACAGCGGGTACCGGCGGTGCACGCACCGGTCGCTCATCGCAACGGCCTCGCCGGCCTCGGTGCGCCAGAACAGGATCGGCTCCTCGCAGATGGTGCGGGAGAACAGTTCGCGTCCGACCTCACGGCCGTAGGCTGCGACGTACCACTGGTTGCGGGCGATCGTGGACATTATTTCCTCCACTAGCAGGTTCGTGTACTGGCCGAGAAAGGCGGCCGTATAAGTTCTTTCACGTGAGTGTGTCGATGCCCCGTGCGCATTGCGAGGCCCATTTCCGGATGCCGGAAGGTTTCGTGTGGTGCTACCTCTGTGTCGCCCTCGGGCAACCGGAGTCAGCCCGTCAGTGGGTGAACATTTCTCGCGAGTCTGTCCCTGCGGATCCTTGTCGGTGGGATTTCCGGGGGAATGCTGTCGAGGGTTCTTTGGTCGACTTGCTTTCGCCCGTCGCGGCGCCGGCCGCCGTGCTGGGTCGGCCGGCGCAGCATTATCAGAACGGATAAATAGCCAGGGTGGACTGCTCTGTTAGCCACTGTGTTTCGGTGAATGCATCGATATTTGCGGCGACGCCGCCGATGCGCGCGCCAGTGCCGGAGGCTCCGGTGCCGCCGAACGGGATGACTGCTTCGTCGGCGACGGTTTGATCATTGATGCGAACCAACCCAGTGGGGATGGGTTCGGCGAGTTCGAGTGCTCGCATGGCGTTGTTGGAGAGGATGCCGAGTGGCAACCCGTACTGGCAATCGTTCGCAATTGCCACTGCCTGATCGAGGGGGGAGAAGGTGGTCACCGGTGCCACCGGGCCGAACACCTCGTCGGCGAATGCCGTTGTGTGGGTCGGGACGTCGGCGAGAACGGTGGGCCGGTAGAAGAGGCCGTCATGAGTGCCGCCTGCTGCCAGCTGTGCCCTGATCGCCACACTGTCAGTGACGAGGGAATGGACGTGGTTCCGTTGTTTCTCATCTATCAGCGGACCGAGAGCGACCTGCTCGGTGAACGGATCGCCGATGGGGAGTTTGTTTGCGCGTTCGGCGAGAGCAGCGACATAGTCGGCGGTGATCGACTCGTTGGACCAGATGCCGCCTGAACGTCATACAGATCTACCCCTGGTGTATGAACGAACCGAATGCCCCCACCGAGGTCGCCTTGTCGATATCGACGTCGTCGAGCGCGATCAGTATTGTTGCCGCCCAGCTCGAGATGCGCGCGCTTGAGGTGCCGTCCGGCCAGCTCGCCGATTGCCCGGCCCGCCGCAGTGGAGCCGGTGAAGGCGATCACCCGAACGTCGGGATGCGCCACCAGGGCTTCATCGGTGTCGGCGCCGCCGGGAAGTACGCTCAGCAGACTCTCGGGGAGACCGGCCTCCTCGAAGATCCGGGCGAGCACGACCCACCACAGAGTGCGGTGCGCGGGTCCGGCTTGAGAACAACTGCGTTGCCGAGCGCGAGCGCCGGCGCCACCGCTCTGATCGAGAGAATGATCGGGAAATTGAACGGAGCGATCACACACACCACACCCACCGGGATTCGGCGCGAGGTGCTCAATCTCGGCTGTTCCGAACGCAGCATCTCGCCATACGGGTGTGCGGCGAGTGCGGGTGCGTTGTAGCACTCCTCGGCGGCCACATGAGTTTCCAACCCCGGAAGGAGCGTGATGAAGGTCATCCGGGTCGGCACGATCAGCGCTTCCCGGAGCACCAGCGATCGCAGACCTCGTCGATGGCATGGAAGACCGGTTGGTGGCCGAATGCGAGGCGAAGGGCATCGCGGGCAACGCGTCCGAGCGGAAGCAGGTGGAAGGGGTCGAGCCCGACGACCAGGCTCCCGAGTAGGTGTGCGCCTCCGGCGCCTCGATCCGCTGTCTCGGGATTACACGGTTCGGCCGGCCAGCTCGTCGGCGCCGACCCAGTTGCCGTGCAGTCCGGACTTGATGCGGATCGGCAGTGACAGCGTCGCGACGGGCGGCCGGTCGACGTGCTGGGCGTCGAGAATCACCAGGTCGCTGCGCATCAGGTCGCGGCGCGCCACCACCACGAACACATATCCCTGGCCTTGGCCGGCCTGGTCTGGATGGCCGGGGACGAAGATCGGCTCGCTGACCGTCGAGTTCTCGCCGGGATCGTAGAAGTGGCCGCGTCCGGTGGGGAGGTCGACCGTGCCGACCCACCGGAACCCGCCACCTGACCTGCAACTACCAGGGAGATCGTTGATCGCCAGCACGCCCCAGTTGTACTCCAGGGTCTCTCGCCGGTCGTCCATGCGGGGGAACTCACCTGCCGCGTCCATCAGTCGGCGCTCCGTGAATCCCTCCGACGTGCCCGACAGGTCGATGGTCCAGCGCGAGAGTCGCGTCTTGCTTCGCTCGGGGTCGTAGGGTGCACCCGTCATGTCCGGGAACCACGGGAAGAAGTTGGTCTCGGCTACCGGGGCGTCGATGTGCAGATAGCGGCCGTCGTCGAACGCGCCCATGATGTGGCTGGCGAAGCGGTTGGAACCACGGAACCAGCGGAGGTCTTTCGCCGAGCCCTTGCGTGGGAGGACGCCGAGGTAGACCGTCTCGTCGGGATCCCAGAAGAACTGGGCATTGCCCTGTTCGATCCAGTTGCTGCTACTTCGCAGCGGCACGACGGGGAAGACGACGTAGTTCTGCGTCACCGCGAAGTCATGGATCATGCACGAGTAGGGGGCTTTGATCCAGGTCTCATGGATGATCTGCCCGCCGGAGTCCGCCTCGTAGTAGGCGATGTCCGGTGTCGCCTCGCCCTTGGCGGCGTATCCGAAGAACACCATCTCACCGGTGCAAGGGTCGATCTTGGGATGCGCGGTGGAGGTCTCCGCGGTCAGTGCGCCCTGAAAGTCGTATTCGCCGAGCGTCTCGAGCGTGACGGGGTCGAGGAGAATGGGCGGGCTGTCCTCCTTCGAGGCGTACAGCCGACCGCCGTGGAAGAAGACATTTGTGTTCGCGAGCCCGCGCCGTATCCCGGCCACCGATGGGTCGTCGGTGAAGCTGTTGCGATATGCGCCGAACAGCGACTTGCCGGCCTTCTCCTCGGCGATGAAGCGGGGAGTCCGTACATATCGGGATCGGAAGTCCACGCGGCCCTTTTGGAACGAGAACGACATCGCCATGCCGTCGGAGTTGAACAGCGCGAGATCGTGGTCCACGAACGAGGGGTAGTGGCGGTCCACCACCACGCGGTAGTACGTGCCGTCGAGGTGCTCGGGGACCTCACCCTGTGTGCATTCGAGGTCGGTGATATCGGCCTCGACTCGCATCGGAGCCTCGAACGGGTCTTCGGTGACGGGGAAGCGGACCATGAGTGTCTCCTGTGGATTCCGGACGCGAGATCGTTCGCGATCCCGCACACGCAATCACCAGTCCCGAAGGCGGGCCAAGGTTCCGGTCGCCCGATTCCGTCATGTGGAACGCAGCGGAGGGTCGATGCTCAGTTCCGCATCCGCGCGGTGATCGTGTCTGCGGCTTCCATGACACGCGGCGCCAGCGCCTCGATCTCCGACCGCGTGTGCAGCCGCGATCCGTGTTCCGACAGCACCACCGCCCCCACGACAGCGCCTGTGGAGAGCACGACGGGAGCGGCCACTCCGGTGATGTTCGGTTCGAACTCGCCGACGCTCACGGCCCAACCGCGCTGACGGACCCTGGCAAGGTCTTCGAGCAGCGCCGTCCACTCGGTGATCGACCGCTCGCTGTACCGGGCGAGCAGTCCGCCCGGAAACCGCCGCCGCAGCTGTTCGGGCGACTCCTGCGACAGCAAGGCCTTGCCGCCGGCGGTGCAGTGCGCGGGAAACAGTTTTCCCAGTGCCTGTGCCGGGGGGCGGGTCCGCGTACTCGGCAGACTCTGGACCACTCGTGCGTACTTGCCCTCGAGGACGTAGAACGCGACTGCTTCCTCGATGTCCGCGTGTAACTCCTCCAATACCGATCCTGCTGCTTCGCGCAGGTTTCGGGAACCGGTCACCGTGAGTGCGATCTCGTGCATCGCCGGACCGATCACGTAAGGGCCGCCATGGTTGTCCTGCCGCACGAAGCCTGTGCGGCGGCAATTGGTGAGAAATGCGATGCGCCGTCGACGATGCGACGTCCAGTTCCCGGGCGACCTCGCTGACCGTGAGTTGTCCGCGCTGGGCGATGAGGAGTACTGCCCTCAGGGCGAGTTCGGCCGACGTCGACGTTTCCTTACGGGGGTTGAGCTGGGTCATCGTGCCGCACTGTCCCACATGACGGAATCGGCAGGTCGCAACCTTGAGTCGGCTCCGCATCGCGGTGTTAATTCGGTGATCACCATCACATGAACATGATGCCAGTGCGCCGGTCCACGGCTTTCGGGGGCCGGGGTGCCAGCCCTTCGGGAAAGAGGACGACCATGACCGAGACGATGATTCTCGCCCCTCGGATAGAAGACACCGTCGCGCGCCTGGCCCGGCGGGTCGACGTGCTCGAGGGCGAGCTGGCGGTGCGGCGATTGCAGCACCAGTACGGCTACTACCTGGACAAGTGCCTGTACTCCGAGGTGACCGACTTGTTCAGCGATGACGCCGAGGCGGTGTTCTGCGGTGGCATCTACCGGGGCCGTGCCGGGATCGAACGCCTCTACCTGCAGCGCTTCCGGGAGCGATTCACTCAGGGACACAACGGCCCGGTTCGCGGGTTTCTGCTCGATCATCCGCAGTTGCAGGACGTCGTGACGGTCGATCCCGACGGAACTGCCGCGCACGGTCGGTTCCGCTGCATCATGCAGGCCGGCGTGCACGAGTCCGTCCGGGATGAATTTCCCGGCAAGACCTCGTACGAGCAGTGGTGGGAGGGGGCGCTGTACGAGAACGAGTACGTCCGTGAAGACGGGGTGTGGAAGATCAAGCGGCTCGACTACCGGCCGTTCTGGCACGCCGACTACGGCAGAGGCTGGTCGCAGACCCCGCCGATGACCCAGGTGATTCCCACCGTCACCTTTCCGCAGGACCCGGTAGGACCCGACGAGATCGTTCCCGGTTACGAGCTGTTCCCGAACACGGACGTCGTAGGCTTCCACTACGCCCACCCCGTCACCGGTGAGGCCTGGCAGTCGTGAGCGCACCGTCGACCGCCGCCGATTTCCGGGAGCAGATACCCGACCGGTGGAGGACCGCCGATCCGTCCGGCTCGCGCGTCCCCACCTCGCTCACCTACGGCGAGGTGATCAATCCCGCCCGCACCGGCGAGGTGGTCGGCCGCTACGCACGCTGCGGGGCCGGGGACGTCGACCGGGCCGTGTCGGCGGCGCGTGAGGCATTTCCTCATTGGCGTGACCTCGGGGCGGACCGCCGTGCGGACCTGATGACTGTCGCTGCAGGAGTTGCGGACGGCCTCGTCGAGCGCATCGCAACGCTGCTGACTCTCGAAATCGGCAAGACGCTGGGCGAATCGCGGGGCGATGCCGGGGGAGCCGGACGCCTTCTGCGTGAATTCGCCTCCTATGTCGGGGCCGCCGAACGGGTGGTGGATCTCGGCGGTGCTCCCGGGGCGGGCGGTGCCGCCGAGGTGCTGGTCCGACGGGTTCCGCTCGGCCCGGTCGCCGTGATCTCCCCGTGGAACACCCCCGTTCACCTGGCCTTCACCGCGATCGCGCCTGCCCTTGTCGCAGGTAACACCGTGGTGGTCAAGCCGCCCGAAGTCGCCCCGCTCGGTCTCACCGCCCTGCTCACCGCGCTGGCGGACGTGCTGCCCGACGGTGTGCTCACAGTGGTCCCCGGAGACGGTACGACGGCGGGCTCGGCCCTGACGTCGCACCCGGACATCCGGGGTGTGTTCTTCACCGGCGGGATCGCCGGCGGGCGTGAGGTGATGAGGACGAGTGCGGCGACGGTCAAGAAGGTCGCCATGGAACTCGGGGGCAACGACCCCGCGGTGGTGCTCGAATCCGCCGTTGTCGACGAGTCGATGGTCCGGGAGCTGGTGGCAGGCAGCCTCGGTTGTGCCGGCCAGATCTGCCTCAACGTCAAGCGAATTTATGTGCATCGCAATCATTTCGACGAGTTCGTCACCGCATACACCGACCTGGCGGGACAGATCGTCGTCGGCGACGGCTTCGACCCCACCGCCGACTTCGGGCCGCTCGCCACCGAAGACGGGTACCGCCGCGCGTACCGGTTGATCGACCAGTCCCGTGCCGCCGGCGCACACGTGCGCAGCATGGGGCGGATCGCGGACTCCGCACGGTGGGACGAGGGCTACTACGTGCTTCCCACCGTGGTCACCGGACTCGACCCGGACGACGAACTGGTGGTCACCGAACAGTTCTGCCCCGTGATCCCGATCCTGCCGTTCGACAGCGACGACGAGGCCGTCGCCGCCGCCAACGGAACCGACTTCGGTCTCGCCTCCTCGGTCTGGTCGCAGGACCTCGACCACGCCCGGAGTGTCGCGCGGCGAATCGAGTCGGGCAGCACGTTCGTCAACGTGCACAGGCTGGGCGCATCCGTCCCGTCGGCGCCGTTCGGAGGAATCAAACAGTCCGGCCTCGGCCGCACCCATGGTGAGTACTCGCTGAGTGCGTGTACCGAGGAGCACGCCATCATCAGGTTCGCCGATGCCGCGGCGGATCTGCCGGGCATCGCCCGCTGGGATCACCTCCGCAGGACCACACCGCATTCGATCGAAGGGACGGATCAGTGACCGACACAGGCTATCGGCGGATTGCGACCGAAGAGGCATACGCCCCGCCCGAACTGTTCGATCTGTACCGCAGGTTGCTCGAGTCGGGAAGCTCGGGTGACCGCGGCTTCGAATCCCTCATGGGCTTCTACTTGGGCAGTAGTGCCCCGAAACCGGTTGCCGTGCGCCGCCGGCTGCAGGACCTGGGCGACGAGCGGCTCGCCGACATGGACGCCACCGGCATCGACCACCAGATCCTCGCGCTCACCTCCCCGGGCACCAACGTCCTGGACGCCGCCGCAGCCCGCGAGATCGCCACAGTCACCAACGACCGCCTCGCGGATGCGTGTCGTCGTCACCCGGACCAGTTCTCTGCGCTCGCCGCGCTGCCCCTCCAGGACCCCGATGCGGCGGTCCGGGAACTCGATCGTGCCGTAGGCGATCTCGGACTTCGTGGCATCATTGCGAACTCCCACATAGCAGGAAGCTACCTCGACGAGCCGAAGTACCAGCCCGTCTTCGAGGCCGCCGAGGACCTCGGTGTCCCGGTGTACCTGCACCCGAACACGCCGAACAACGAAATGATCGGTCCTCTCCAGAAGTCCGGCCTGGACGGCGCGATCTTCGGGTTCGGTGTCGAGACCGGCATGCACCTGCTGAAGTTGATCACCTCCGGCTTGTTCGACCGGTACCCGAAGCTGAAACTTGTTGTCGGGCATCTCGGCGAGGCCCTGCCGTACTGGCTTCACCGGATCGACTACATGCATGCCGCTCAGGTCGCTGCCGGCCGTTACGACGCGATCCGTCCGCTGCAACGCAAGCCCAGTGAGTACTTCCGGCACAACATCTGGCTCACGACCAGCGGAATGCCTTGGCAGCCCGCCATTCTCTTCGCACGTGAGGTCGTGGGAGCCGACCGAGTGATGTACGCCATGGACTACCCGTACCAGTTCGTCGCCGAAGAGGTGAGAGCACAGGACACCCTGCCGATTTCCGAAGAAGAGAAGAAGGCGTTCTTCGAAACCATCGCCACTGACGTATTCGGACTACGGACACCCACAACCGCGGGCGCACCTCACTCGCTTTCTCTCGGGAGCTGATTGTGACCATTCTCGACGACATCAAGGACTCGGCCATGAGCCGATTCCAGATCATCACCATCGCAGTCTGTCTCGCCGTCATGGTCGTCGACGGCTTCGACGTGATCGCGATGTCCTTCTCGGCGCACTACGTAGCCGACGAATGGGGTATCTCGCCCAGCACGCTCGGTTACGCACTGAGCGCATCCACCGCGGGCATGGCGATGGGTTCGCTGATTCTGGCACCGATAGCCGACCGCTACGGCCGCCGAATCGTGGCGCTCGGCAGCCTCGCCGTCGCCGCGACGGGAATGTTGTACTCGGGAGTGGCCGGCAGTTTCGAACACCTCCTGGCCTCCCGGGTGATCACGGGCGTCGGGATCGGCGGTGTGATGGCCACGATGGGCGTCATCATCGCCGAGTACTCCTCGCGGCGCCGGCTCGGACTGACCATGGCACTGTTCGCCACCGCCAACGGAGCGGGAGGTGTGCTCGGCGGACTCCTGGCAGGCGACCTCATCCCTGCCCACGGTTGGCGAGCGGTGTTCCTGTTCGGCGCCGCCGCTACTGCGGTGGTTCTCGCCGTCGCCGTCGCCGTGGTGCCCGAATCGCTCGACTACCTCGTCACCCGCCGGGACGACAAATCCGTTCGGCGACTGCACCGACTTGCCTCGCGGATGGGACGTCCGTTGTCCGAGATCGGCGAGGCGGCAGTCTCCGACGAACCGCCACCCGTACAAGGCCGCTACTCGGACCTGTTCACGCGGGGTACCGCTCGCTCCACGGTGTTGCTCACGATCGGGTTCGCTGCGCTGATGGCCGGGTTCTACTTCATCCTCGGGTGGACCCCGCAACTGATCACCCAGGCCACCGGCTCCGCCGAGACCGGCATCAACGTGGGTTTGCTGCTCCCGCTGGGCGGCATCGTCGGATGCGTCGGGTTCGGGTTGCTCACGGGGATCACGCGCATCCGGCCCCTCACAGTGGTGGTGCTCGCGCTGGCGGCCGTCGCGACGGCGGTGATGGCCTATTCGATCGCCACCGGTTCCGCCCCCTATGTCGCCGCGCTGGCGCTGGGGATCATGTTCAACGCCGGAGTCAGCGGCTACTACGGGGTCATTCCGCAAGCCTTCCCGGCTCGTGTGCGCACCACCGGATTCGGATTCGTTCTCGGCGTGGCACGAATCGTCGGTATCCTGTCCCCGATTGCCGCCGGATATCTTCTCGGAATGCTCTCGTCGGCCACGGTGTACGCGCTCGTAGGTGTGCTGGTGGGTATCTCCGCAGTGGTGTTCGCCGTACACGCCCGATCGCGGGTCACAGGCCAGCCGACCGACCTGCCACCGGATCGCGAACTGGTGGTACGGGATACCGAAAGCGCTTCTTCAGAAACGAAAGGGATGACAACACGATGACCGAGCTACTCGCCACTCCAGTCTGGGAATCCGCCGTCTTCGCGGGATCCTGGGTACCCGGTCACGGGCCGGACCTTCCCGTGATCGAACCGGCCACCGGCAAACAACTGAGCACGGTCGGCGGAGCCACGCCCGAGGACGTCGATGCCGCGGTCGCCCAGGCCGTGGAGGCACAGAAAGCATGGGCGGCAAAGCCGTTCACGGAACGCGCCGCCGTGCTGAGGAGGGCAGGACGGCTGCTCGAGGAGCACGCCGAGGAAATTCAGCAGTGGGTGATCCGGGAGAGCGGCGGCATCGGAGCCAAGGCTGGACTGGAGACTCACGTGGCGGCGGAGGAGTGCTACAACGCGTCCGCCGTGGCGGCGCATCCGTACGGCGAGGTGCTGCGGTCGGAGCAGCCGCGAATAAGCTTCTCCCGGCGCATCCCGGTGGGAGTGGTCGGCGTGATCGCGCCGTTCAACTTCCCGATCATCCTCGCGATCCGGGCAGTGGCCCCGGCGCTGGCGCTCGGAAATGCGGTGGTCCTCAAGCCCGACCCGCGCACCGCGCTCTGCGGTGGTGTCGTGCTCGCCCGCATCTTCGAGGAGGCGGGTCTCCCCGAGGGGCTGTTGAGCGTGCTGCCAGGAGGCGCCGACACCGGCGAGGCCCTGGTGGTCCATCCCGGTGTACGCGTGATCGCCTTCACCGGATCGACCGCCGCGGGCCGGGTAATCGGCGAACTCGCCGGGCGGCACCTCAAACGAGCCCACCTCGAACTGGGAGGAAACAACGCGCTGATCGTGCTCGACGACGTCGACATCGAGAAGGCCGCGTCGGTCGGCGCATTCGGCTCGTATATGCACCAGGGCCAGATCTGCATGACATCCGGGCGGCATCTGGTACACGAATCGATCGCCGCCGACTACGTGACAGCCCTTGTGGAACGTGCTGACAGGCTGACCGTCGGCGATCCGTTCACCGAGCAGGTGGCCCTCGGACCGCTGATCGACGAGAAACAGAGAGACCGAGTGCATTCTCTCGTCAGGGCCAGTGTCGACGCCGGTGCGCGACTGGCGGCGGGCGGTAGCTACGAGGACCTTTTCTACCGACCCACCGTTCTCGCCGATGTCCCGACCTCTGCGCCGGCGTTTGCCGACGAGGTGTTCGGACCGGTTGCACCGGTGACGACGTTCGCGACGCTGGATGAAGCGGTGGCGATCGCCAACGACTGCGAATACGGACTGTCGCTGGGAATCCTGTCCCGCGACGCCATGCGCGCACTCGAACTGGCCGAGCGGATTCCGACCGGGCTGGTGCACATCAACGATCAGACAGTCGCCGACGAGGCCGTGATTCCCTTCGGCGGCAYCGGATCCTCCGGCAACGGTGGCCGGATCGGCGGCATCGCCGCCAATCTCGAGGCGTTCACCGAAACCCAGTGGGTGACGGCGCAATCCACTCTTCCGACCTACCCCTTCTGACGAACCTGTGAGTACTTGTCAATCACCGATGGTTGTGTCTGAGTTCAGGACATGCAGGACGGTTGATGTCTCAGGACATCGAGGACACTGACGACCCGTGCCCGTGACAATCGGGCATGGGTGGAAAAGGGTTTTCGATGAATCCGGACATCGTGGCCGCGGTCTCGGCGGTCGCAGGCGGGGCACGGGTGAACGTGTCCCGCCTGTGCCGAGAGCAGGGCATCTCCCGCAA
>NZ_JBFUGT010000215.1:0-11011 GCF_056402775.1 Rhodococcus sp. P3_B8 | reverse complement strand
GCGCGGACAGGCCGCGGGCGCCGCCGCAGGTGTTCCGGCAGAACCGGTCGCCCACCCACCCCGGAACGGATTGCGTTGGACGGCCGTCACGATTCTGCTGGTCCTGGTCGCCGTTCTCGCACTCGCGTCGGTCACCGCACGCTTCACGAGAAGTCAGATCCTCGACACCGACCGCTACGTGAGCACGGTGACCCCGCTGGGGTCGAATCCGGCCCTCCAAGCGGACATCACGAACCAGATCACCGACGAGATCTTCACCCGAGTCGACGTCGAAGGGCTCACCAAGGACGCACTCGAGGCGTTGACCGACGTCTCGAATGTCGCTGCGAACGCTCCCCGACTGGACGCGGCCGTGGTCGGCCTCGCACCGGTGATCACCAGCCAGGCAAAGAACTTCGTCCACGACACCGTCAGCTCACTCGTGCAGTCCCAACAGTTCGAAGACCTCTGGATCCAGGCGAACCGTTCGGCGCACAACGCACTCGTGGCGGTGATGACGGGCAACTACGGTCTCAGCTCGGTGGAGGTCGACCAGAGCGGCACCGTCAGCATTTCTCTGGGCACCGTCATTGACAATGTGAAGGCCGCGCTGACCGAGCGTGGTTTCGCGTTCGCCGACAAGATCCCCGCGGTCGACAAGCAATTCGTGCTGTTCCAGTCTCCCGAGCTGGTGAAGGCGCAGCGCGCCGTCAACGCCCTCGACAAGGCCTCGGCGATCCTGCCGTGGCTGGGAATCGCCTGCGCCGCCGCCGCGGTCGCCGTCGCCCCCACCGGCCGACGGCTGCGCGCGCTCTCCCTCGCCGGCCTGTCGATCGCCCTGGGAATGCTCATCCTCGCGATCGGGATTCTCGTCGGACGCGCCATCTACCTCGACAGCGTCCCACCCGACATCCTGTCGCCCGACGCGGCGGCAGCGGTCATCGACACCGTTCTGGTGCCACTGCGGACGAGTCTGCGTGCGGTCGCGGTCCTCGGTCTGGTGATCGCGATCGGCGCCTTCCTCACCGGCGGCTCGGCGTCCGCGACCGCCGTCCGTCGTGGGTTCGGGCAGGCACTGGACTTCGCCCGCAAGTCCGGCGCAGGCCGACCGCCGAACGAGGTGGAACGGTGGGCCAACCAACTCCGAATTCCGCTGCGCTGCGCCATCATCGGCGTCGCGGCTCTGCTGCTGATGTTCTGGCGCTACCCCACCGGACTGGTCGTGTTGTGGATCGTCTTCATCGCCCTACTCGCGCTCGCGGCACTCGAACTGCTCATCCGCCCGGCCCGCACAGCCACGGGACACGACTCGGGATCTACGCCGGTGCCTTCGTCGTGAGCGCCTGGCCCCGAAACGTTCTGCGATACGCCGACGGGGGGACGCCGAGCACGGCGCCCATGTGCTGACGCAGGGACACCGCGGTCCCGAAACCGACCTCGCGGGCGATGACGTCGACGGACAGGTCGGTGGTCTCGAGGAGTTGTCGCGCGCGGTCGACCCGGTGGGTGATCAGCCAGCGGTTCGGGGTGGTGCCGACCTCTTCACCGAACCGCCGCGTGAACGTGCGGACACTCATGTTCGCGTGCGCGGCCATCCGGCTCAGCGTCAGCGACTCACCCAGCCGATCCAGCGCCCAGTCCCGGGTGGTCGCGGTGGACTCCGCCGTGGTCTCCGGGATCGGCCGCTCGATGTACTGCGCCTGCCCGCCGTCGCGCCACGGTGGGACGACGCATCGGCGCGCCACCCGATTGGCGACGTCGGAGCCGTGGTCGCGGCGCACGATGTGGAGGCAGAGGTCGAGTCCGGCGGCGACGCCTGCCGAGGTGAGGATGTGCCCCTCGTCGACGAACAGCACGTCGGGATCGACCCGGACCTGCGGATAGGTGCGCTGGAAGTGTTCGGCGTTGCGCCAGTGCGTGGTGGCGCGCAGTCCGTCGAGCAGCCCGGCCGCGGCGAGGATGTAGGAGCCGGTGCAGATGGAGACGTAGCGCGTGCCCGGCCGGACGAAGTCGAGAGCCGCCTCGAGGTTCGGAGGCAGATGCCCGTCGTCGTAGGCCGGGCCGAGTTCGTAGGACGCCGGGATCACCACCGTGTCGGCCTCGGCCAGCAACTCGGGCCCGTGATCGACGGACACCGAGAAATCGGCGTCCGAACGCACGGGCCGTCCGTCCGCCGTGCAGGTCTGCACGTCGTACAGCGGGTTCCCGTCGGCGTCCTCCGCCCGTCCGAAGACCCGCGACGGAATGCCGAGTTCGAACGGGATCACACCGTCCAGGGCAAGCACGACCACACGATGACGTTCGACCATGGCCAGATTCTTTCACATGTTGTCATTCCGGCAACTGTTCCGGCGAGACCCAGCCCCGCAGACTTACCGTCGTGACGTCCGAAATCGCGCCCCCGGCACCTCCGGCCCGAACCGCCCCGCCGCGCCTCCACTACGCGTGGCTGGTCGCCGCCGTCGCGTTCCTCGCCCTCGTGGGGGCCGCCAGCTTCCGGGCGGCGCCCTCGATCCTGATCGACCCTCTCCACGAGGACTTCGGCTGGTCGCGTGCCAGCATCTCCTCCGCGGTGTCGATCAACCTGGTGCTGTACGGGCTGACCTCGCCGTTCGCGGCGGCGCTCATGGAACGCTTCGGCATGCGGCGGGTGGTCACCGCGGCGCTGGTCCTGGTGTCCGCCGGCAGCGGACTGACCGTCTTCATGACCGCCACCTGGCAACTCGTGCTGCTGTGGGGCGTGCTCGTCGGGCTGGGCACCGGCTCGATGGCACTCGCCTTCGTGGCCACCGTCGTCGACCGGTGGTTCGTCGCCCGCCGCGGCCTGGTCACCGGCATCCTCACCGCGGGCAGCGCCGCCGGACAGCTGGTGTTCCTGCCGATCCTCGCGATGGTCGCCGAGCACTACAACTGGCAGACCGTGGCGCTGACGGTGTCGTTCGCGGCCCTCGCCGTCGTGCCGCTGGTGCTCGTGTTCCTGCGCAACCGGCCGTCCGACGTCGGGACGGTGCCGTACGGCGCCGGACCCGACTACGTCGCGGAACCACCCGCCCCGACCGGTCGCGGGGGTGCCGCGGGCCGGGCCGTGACGGTGCTGGTGTCGGCGGCGCGGACCCGGGTGTTCTGGCTGCTGGCCGGCACGTTCGCCATCTGCGGGGCGAGCACCAACGGACTCGTCGGAACCCATTTCGTCCCGGCCGCGCACGACCACGGTATGCCGGTGACGGCGGCCGCGAGCCTGCTCGCCGTGATCGGGATCTTCGACGTGATCGGCACCATCGCGTCGGGGTGGTTCACCGACCGATTCGATTCACGCAAGCTCCTCGGCATCTACTACCTGCTGCGCGGGATCTCGCTGATGCTGCTGCCGATCCTGTTCGCGAACACCGTGCACCCGCCGATGATCGCGTTCGTCATCTTCTACGGACTCGACTGGGTGGCGACCGTACCCCCGACGGTTGCTTTGTGCCGCAAACACTTCGGCGGCGACGCACCCATCGTGTTCGGCTGGGTGCTGGCGTCGCACCAGATCGGCGCCGGCATCGTGGCGTTCCTCGCGGGATTCGTGCGCGACCAGTTCGGCGACTACGATTCCGCGTTCCACGTCGCGGGCGGACTGTGCGCGATCGCCGCCGTGATGTCTCTGGCCATCGTCGCGAAACCCCGCAAGGTGGCGGCCGAGCTCGGTTGACCTCCGCCGAAACCACTCCCCCGGGCGGCCCCGGTTCCTAAGATCGATATATGGCAGCTCAGCGTGCGTCGGACGAGGTCATTGACCGCTCCAAGATCGAGAATCGGGCTCCGTCGGTAGCCGCACTGTTCGTGGATCGGGTGGCCCACTCACCCAACCGCGAAGCGTTCCGATACGTCGACGCGGCGGACCCGAAGAAGTGGTCCAGCGTCACCTGGTCCGAGGCGGGCGACCGGGTGCGCAACCTCGCGGCCGGACTCATCGTCCTCGGCGTGCAGGCCGAGCAGCGGGTGGCGCTGGCTTCCGCCACCCGCTACGAATGGGTGCTCGCCGACCTGGCCGTCATGTGCGCCGGCGCCGCCACCACCACGGTGTATCCCACCACGACCGCCGGGGACGTCGCCTACATCGTCGCCAACTCCGGCAGCCGCGTCGTCTTCGCCGAGGACGACGCACAGCTCGCCAAGCTGCGGGAGAACCGCGGCGAACTCGGCGACGTCGAGAAGGTCGTCCTGATCGACGGCAGTCCCGGAGACGACGACTGGGTGATCACGTTCGACCAGCTGCACGACCTCGGCGAAGAACTGCTCGCCGAGACCCCCGACGCCGTGCACGACCGGATCGAGGCGATCGGCCCCGACGACCTCGCCACCCTGATCTACACGTCCGGCACCACGGGCAGGCCCAAGGGTGTGCGGCTCTCGCACTCCGCATGGACGTACGTGGCGGCCGCGATCGACGCCACCGGCATCCTCGACGCCGACGACCTGCAATACCTGTGGCTCCCGCTGTCCCACGTGTTCGGGAAGGTCCTGCTCACCCTGCCGTTGCAGATCGGTTTCGCGACGGCGGTCGACGGGCGCGTCGACAAGATCGTCGAGAATCTCGCGGTGGTCAAACCGACGTTCATGGGCGCGGCACCCCGCATCTTCGAGAAGGCGTACGCGCGGATCGTCTCCACCGTGCGCGAGGAAGGTGGAGTGAAGGAGAAGATCTTCGACTGGGCCATCGGCGTCGGGCTGCGGGTGTCGAAGGCCAAGCAGGCGGGGAAGAGTCCGGCGCTGCTCGACTCGGTTCAGCACGCCGTCGCGGATCGGCTGGTGTACAGCACGATTCGCGAACGGTTCGGTGGGCGCCTGAAGTTCTTCATCTCCGGCTCCGCAGCGCTCAATCGTGATGTCGCGCAGTGGTTCGACGCCGTCGGCATCGTCGTCCTCGAAGGGTACGGACTGTCCGAGACCAGTGCCGCATCGTTCGTCAACCGCCCGTCGGCCTACCGGTTCGGCACCGTCGGCTGGGCCATCCCGGGCACCGAGACCCGGATCGGCGACGACGGCGAGATCCTCATCAAGGGTCCCGGCGTCATGAGCGGGTACCACGAGAACCCCGAAGCCACAGCCGAAGCGCTCACCGATGACGGCTGGTTCCGCACTGGCGACATCGGCGAAATGGACGAGGACGGCTACCTGCGGATCACCGACCGCAAGAAGGACATGTTCAAGACGTCCAACGGCAAATACGTCGCACCCTCCGCGGTGGCGGCCACGTTCAAGGGCATCTGCCCCTACGTCGGTGAACTCATCGTCGACGGCGAAGGGAAGTCGTACTGCGTCGCCCTGATCTCCCTCGACGCGGAATCGATCGGCGAATGGGCGAAGAATCACGACCTGGGCGGCAAATCGTTCGCCGAGATCGCGAACGCCCAAGAGACCCGCAACCTGATCGGCGGTTACGTCGAAGAACTCAACGCCGGACTGAACCGGTGGGAGCAGATCAAGAAGTTCCGCATCCTCGACCGGGAACTCACCGTCGAGAACGGCGAGATCACACCGAGCATGAAGCTCAAGCGCAAGGTCGTGATGACCAATTTCTCCGACGAACTCGACAATCTCTACAACTGAGTTGACCCTCACGCGACGTCAGGCTGCACGGTAGAGGACGTGAGCGAGAAACACACGGTCGGCGTGGTCGCCAGGCTGGTCGGAGTGAGCGTGCGCACTCTGCACCACTACGACGAGATCGGCCTGGTCACACCGTCCGACCGCACACCCGGTGGGTACCGCAGCTATTCGGACGCCGACGTGGAACGTCTGCACCGCGTGCTGACGTACCGCGAACTGGGTTTCCCCCTCGAGGAGATCGCAGCCCTCCTCGACGACCCGGACGTCGATGCCCTCGCGCATCTACGGCGACAGCACGCGTTGCTGAGCGAACGGATCGATCGCTTACACGAGATGGCTGCAGCCGTGGAGAAGATGATGGAGGCGAGAAGCATGGGCATTCAGCTCACCCCCGAAGAGCAGAACGAAATCTTCGGCGACAACTGGCCAGGCGAGGAGTACGCCGCCGAGGCCGAAGAGCGCTGGGGCGACACCGACGCGTGGAAGCAGTCCCAGCAGCGGTCCGCGAAGATGAGCAAGGAGGACTGGAAGCGAATCAAGGCCGAGGGAGACGCATTCGAGGCGTCGCTCGCGCAGGCGATGGCCGACGGCGTCGAACCCGGGTCCGATCGGGCCAACGCACTCGCCGAGGAACACCGCGCCGGCATCGAACGGTTCTACGACTGCGATTACGCAATGCAGGTGAACCTCGCCGAGATGTACCTCGCCGACGACCGCTTTCGCCGGCACTACGACGACGTCGCCCCCGGTCTCGCGCAGTACGTCCGGGACGTCATCGTCGCGAATGCGGAGCAGCAGTAACGGGAACAGTGCGAACTCGACGACCCAGCGTCGTCGAGTTCGCGGCCGTTCGTCAGCACTATCCTGAACCCATGTCCGATGCGCAGCGTCCCAGCCCCAGTCAGTACGTCGGGTATCTGTTCGGTCGCACGCTGCCGGATTCGATGCAGGACTGGGTCCGCAACGACCTCGTCGGGCCGGGAGCCTCGGTGCGGTACGTCCTCCGTTTCATGCTTCCCGTCGCCGCGGTGCTGGCGTTATTCCTCCTCATCCCCGGTCCCATCTGGATTCCGCTGGCGATGATGGCCCTCCTGCTGCTCCCGCTGCTCTACTTTGCGGTCGCGCTGATGAACATCTACCGTCGCCACCGTCTGCTCAGTCACGGCCTCGATCCGGACCTCCTCAATGCGAAGGCGCAGCGTCGCGCCGACCGCACGCGCGAGGACTACGAGCGCCGCCACGGCCGCACCGAGGACCAGTAGCAGCAGCGTGATGCATCACACCCTCGCCGCGAGAGTGATGCAGCGCACGTGAACGATCGATAAGTAATGCGTTAAAGTGGCGGCGTCCGAGTGGGTAATCCCACGAACCGCGTACCCCACAGGGTGCAGCGCAGGTTCCGACAGCCTCGACGGGAAGAGCAGTCATAGATGACAGTCACAGATTCGGCGGTCACGCCCGATATTCACACGACGGCGGGAAAGCTCGCCGACCTGCGTAATCGTCAGGCCGAGGCGCAGCACCCGAGCGGTGAAGCCGCGGTCGAGAAGGTCCACGCCAAGGGCAAGCTCACCGCCCGCGAACGCATCACCGCGTTATTGGACGAGGGCAGCTTCGTCGAACTCGACGCCCTCGCCCGGCACCGCTCGGTGAACTTCGGCCTCGCCGACAACCGCCCCGTCGGCGAYGGCGTCGTSACCGGCTACGGCACCGTCGACGGCCGCGACGTCTGCGTGTTCTCCCAGGAYGCCACCGTCTTCGGCGGCTCCCTCGGCGAAATCTACGGCGAAAAAATYGTCAAGGTCATGGACCTCGCCCTCAAGACCGGGCGCCCCCTGATCGGCATCAACGAAGGCGCCGGCGCCCGCATCCAGGAAGGCGTCGTCTCCCTCGGCCTCTACGGCGARATCTTCCACCGCAACGTCCAGGCSTCSGGKGTGATCCCGCAGATCTCCCTGATCATGGGCCCCGCCGCCGGCGGCCACGTCTACTCCCCCGCCCTGACCGACTTCGTCGTCATGGTCGACCAGACCTCCCAGATGTTCGTCACCGGCCCCGACGTCATCAAAACCGTCACCGGCGAAGACGTCACCATGGAAGAYYTSGGYGGCGCGCACACCCACATGGTCAARTCCGGCGTCGCCCACTACGTCGCCTCCGGCGAACAAGACGCCCTCGACTACGTCAAGGACCTGCTGTCCTACCTGCCGTCGAACAATCAGGCCGCGGCCCCCCGGATGCTGCCCACCGACCCGATCACCGGATCCATCGACGACTCGCTGACCGCCGAGGACCTCGAACTCGACACCCTCATCCCGGACTCGGCGAACCAGCCCTACGACATGCACGAGGTCATCCGCCGCATCCTCGACGACGACGAATTCCTCGAGGTCCAGGCCGAACGCGCCGGCAACATCGTCGTCGGCTTCGGCCGCGTCGACGGCCGYAGCGTCGGGATCGTCGCCAACCAGCCCACCGTCTTCGCCGGCTGCCTCGACATCGACGCCTCCGAAAAAGCCGCCCGCTTCGTGCGCACCTGCGACGCGTTCAACGTCCCCATCATCACCCTCGTCGACGTCCCCGGCTTCCTGCCCGGCACCGACCAGGAATACAACGGCATCATCCGCCGCGGCGCGAAACTGCTCTACGCCTACGGYGAGGCCACCGTCGGGAAGATCACCGTCATCACCCGCAAGGCCTACGGCGGCGCCTACGACGTGATGGGCTCCAAGCACATGGGCGCCGACGTCAACCTCGCCTGGCCCACCGCCCAGATCGCCGTCATGGGCGCCTCCGGCGCCGTCGGGTTCGTCTACCGCAAACGCCTCCTCGAGGCCGCCAAGAACGGCGACGACGTCGACGCCCTGCGCCTGCAACTGCAACAGGAATACGAAGACACCCTCGTCAACCCGTACGTCGCCGCCGAACGCGGCTACGTCGACGCCGTCATCCCCCCRTCCCACACCCGCGGACAGATCGTGGCCGCCCTGCGCCTCCTCGAACGCAAAATGGTCACCCTCCCGCCCAAGAAGCATGGGAACATCCCCCTATGACCGCTATCACCGACGACGACGTGCGCACCGAGACAGGTTCGGACGCGACGGCGTCAGTCAACGGTTCCGCAGCGGACACCACGCTCGCGAAGGGTGCGGCCACCGACCTGCCGGGTGACACGGACGGCACCGCCGCCGACGCGGCCCGTCAGCCTTTCCTGAAGGTGGTCAAGGGCTCACCGTCCGACGAGGAGATCGCTGCGCTCGTCGCGGTGCTGTCCGCGGTCGCCGCCGCCGGCAGCGGTGAACCGGATTCGCACGTGCCGCCCGAGTCCTGGGGCGCTCCCACGCGGATGCACCGGAGTGTCGCCCCGTTCTCGCCGTACGCGTTCCCGAACGTGTCCGCGTACCGGCGTTGATCAGGATCCGGTGACATCCTTCGTTCTCGCCTCGGCTTCCCCGGCGCGGCTGGCTGTTCTGCGCAGCGCCGGGGTGGAACCGGTCGTGCGAGTCTCCGGAGTCGACGAGGATGCCGTCATCGCGGCACTCGGTGCCGACGCAGCCCCCGAGCACGTCGTCACCGAACTGGCCCGCGCCAAGGCGAGCGACGTCCTCCCTGTTCTCGCACGGGACGGGATCTCGGACGCCGTCGTCGTCGGATGCGACTCCATGTTGCTGATCGACGGGTCCCTGCAAGGCAAACCCGGAACCGTCGACGTCGCCCGCGCGCGGTGGTCGTCGATGGCCGGCCGTAGCGCGACCCTGCTCACCGGGCACAGCGTCCTGCGGATCGCGGAGGGCGCGGTGGTGGGTGACGCACACGATCACAGCGCCACCGTCGTCCATTTCGCGAGCCCGCCGGACGCCGATCTGGAGGCCTACCTCGCGACCGGGGAACCACTGCAGGTCGCGGGCGCGTTCACACTGGACAGCCTCGGGGGCTGGTTCGTGGACCGCATCGAGGGCGACCCGTCCAGCGTGATCGGGATCGGTCTGCCGCTCGTCCGGAGGTTGCTCGCGGAGGTCGGGGTCGGCGTCGCCGAGTTGTGGGCGTCGTCAGGCCGCGTCGACTGACCGTTCGTCGACCGACAGATTCCGGCGCGGAAGCGTCAACGACGCCACACCGATAGCCGCCGCCACCGCCGCGATGATCCAGAGGATGCGGCGCTCTGCCTGGAGAAACGCCTCGCCTGCCGCTGATCGGGTCGACTCCCGTGCGGCTACCACCGCGGAGTCGGCGATCTGCTGCTGAGCGGCGCCGAGCGCCGCACCCCCGGACGCCGGCGAACGGCATTCGTCGGGCACCTTCATCGGGGACGTGGACCCGAGTTGCTCCGTCGCGCAGCGCACGAACGTGTCCTCGGCCCGCGGGATCAGCGCCGGCGGCACCCCGGCCTCGGCGAGTTGCGCGGTCAACGCGGGCCGCTCGGCTTGCACCGCGTCCGCCGACTGCGTCGCGACGAGGTTGAAGAACACGACGCCGATCACCGCGAGGCCGATCGAACTACCCACCTGCTGCACGGTCGGGAGCAGCCCCGACACCGACCCGGCGTTCTGCGGTTGCACGGTCGCGAGGATCGCCGTCTGGAGCGGTGCCACGAACAGCCCGAGCCCGGCTCCCCCGATGAACAGCGGACCGGCCAGCGCCGACCACCGCGGATCGGTGCCCTCGTGCTGCAGTTGCGCCGCCAGCACGATGAGGGAGCCGGCGAAGAGCAGCATCCCGAGAGGCAGGACGAGGTTGCCGATGCGCCGATACACGGCAGCGGAGGCCAGCGCGGCGAGCCCGGTCCCCAGCGCCCACGGCAGCGTCATCACCCCGGCCCTGAGCGGTGAGAACCCGAACCCGAACTGCAGGGTGAGGGAGATGGTGAAGATCAACGACGTGAGCGTCCCGAAGAACACGAACGCGATGGCCGCGCCGAGCGAGAACGCGCGGTCGGTGAACAGTTCGAGGCGCAGGACCGGGTCGCCGCCGCGGCGCCCGAGCCGCCACTCGTGGACGACGAACGCGATCAGGACCGGCACCGAACACAGCAGCATCACCACGAGCGACGTCGGCCAGCCGCGTTCCCGGCCCTCCGCGAGCGGAAAGATCAGGAGGAACAGCCCGAGCGCCGACAGCATGGCGCCGCCCACGTCGAGCCGGCGGATTCCGTCGGGCTTCGCGTCGACGAGATAGAAGTAGCCGAGGACCAGGGCCGCGAGCCCGATCGGGAGATTGACGAAGAAGATCAGCCGCCAACCCCAGTCGAAGAGATCCCACTGGATGAGAAGTCCGCCGACGAGCGGACCGCAGATCGTGGCGAGCCCGATGGTCGCGCCGTAGATTCCGAACACGCGCGGGTGCGAGCGTTTCGGAAACAGTCCCGAGATGATGGCGAACGTCTGAGCCGACATCGACCCCGCCGCGAGGCCCTGCAACGCCCGCGACACGACGAGAGCGG
>NZ_JBFUGT010000214.1:0-11033 GCF_056402775.1 Rhodococcus sp. P3_B8 | reverse complement strand
ACTCTTCGCAGACCAGGTCGAGCTCCTTGCGTTCCACCGACGAGAACGGCTTCAGCACGTACGACGCCGGATCCATCCGTCCGGGGGGACGGCCGATCCCGACACGGGTGCGCAGGTAGTCCTTGGTGCCGAGTGCGCTCGAGATGGACCGCAGTCCGTTGTGCCCGCCCTCGCCGCCGCCCTGCTTGAGGCGAATGGTCCCGAAGTCGAGGTCGAGTTCGTCGTGGATGACCACGATGTTGCCGGGATCGACGGAGAAGAACCGGGCCAGGCCGGCAACGGCGGAACCGGACAGGTTCATGAACGACCGCGGCTTGGCGAGGATCGTCGGACGGCCCTCGAGTCGGCCCTGGACGATCTCGGCGCCGCTCTTCTTGTGCGCGCTGAACTTGCCACCCATGCGAGCGGACAGCGCGCCGGCCACCATGAAGCCGACGTTGTGCCGGGTCTTCTCGTACTGCGGTCCCGGGTTGCCCAGGCCCACCACCAGAGCGGTGTCTTCACTCACCGACAGGGTCCTTCCATGCGTGAGGGGGTCGTGTCAGACGACAGCGGCGCGTCACCCCGGACAATCCGGGACGACGCGCCGCCGACATCAGTGCGGTTGCGAGAGGATCAGCTCTCGGCGCCCTCTTCGGCCGGAGCCTCGGCGGTCTCGGCGGCGGCTTCGCCGGTCTCCTCTTCGAGGTCGGCAGCGGTCGGGGCTGCGACGACGTTGACGATGAGCAGTTCCTCGTCGGCCTGCAGGGTGGAACCCTTGGGCAGCTCGAGCTGGTTGGCCAGGATCTGGGTGCCGACCTCGAGGCCCTCGACCGAGACCTCGATCTGCTCGGGGATGTGCAGCGCGTCCGCTTCGAGGGAGATGGTGGCGGCGTCCTGCGCGACCAGGGTGCCGGCAGCGGCCTCACCGGTGACGACGACGGGAACGTCGACGGTGACCTTCTCGCCCTTCTTGATGACGAGGAGGTCGGCGTGCTCGATGTAGTTGCGGATCGGGTGAACCACGACCGACTTGGTGAGCGCGACCTGCTCCTTGCCCTCGATGTCGAGGGTCAGGATGGCGTTGGTGCCGTGCGCGCGCAGGATGGCGGCGAAGTCGCGGGACGGGACGTTCAGGTGGCGGGGGTCCTCACCGTGGCCGTACAGGACTGCGGGGACCTGGCCGTCGCGGCGCGCGCGGCGGGCGGCGCCCTTACCGAACTCGGTGCGCACGGCGGCTACGAGGCGATTTTCGTCAGACATGGTGAAACGGCTCCTACAACTCACGGTGGTAACTGGCGGGCGGTTCGAGTCGACGAGGGACGAACACGCGACGGCCAGGAGCGAAACGCTCGAGCAGAGCCGTCGCCGCGTCGATCACGGTGAGCCAGTCAATGGGAACTTCTGGTTCACCCTCGCCGAGACAACTTATGGAACTCTACCGGATGGCCCGCTGACCTGCTAATCGGGTGTCCTCGGGAGGCTGCGCGGCGCCGAGGTGGGGACAGTGCAATCCGATGCAACGCTGCCGCTCGGTCCTTGTGATCCGTATCACAGAGGTATCGAACTTCTCGATTCCCGACGACGGAGGACATCATGACCGCCACACTCGACTCACCCGTCGACACCGCCATCCCGCAGCCGGGTGACATCGCCCGGCGCTGGCTGGCCGGATTCGGTGCCGCCCTCGAACGAGGCGACGTGCGCGGGGCCGCCCAGCACTTCCTGGTCGACGGTTGGTGGCGCGACCTGCTGTCGTTCACCTGGGATCTGCACACCACGCACGGTCGCGCGGACATCGAGTCGCGCCTCGCGGATTCGGTTCCGGTGCACACCTCGTCCTCTCACCCGCGCACCCCGCCGAGGCGGTGGCCGATCCGGAGGGTGACTGGATACAGGCCTTCTTCACATTCGAGACGACCCTGGCCCGCAGCCGCGGTTTCGTTCGGCTGAGGCGCGACGACGACGGCGAGTGGCGTGCCTGGACGTTGATCAGCGCGATGGAGGAGATCAAGGGTCACGAGGAGAAGAAGGGGCATCGGCGGGTTCCGGGCACGAATCACGGCGCCCACCGCGGCAAGATCAACTGGCTCGACCGGCGAACCGCCAAGGGCGAGTTCGAGACCGAGCAGCCGGCGGTCGTGATCGTCGGCGCCGGCCAGGGTGGTCTCGCCCTCGCGGCCCGTCTGGGGCAGCTCGGAGTCGACACCCTGCTGGTGGAGCGAAACGACCGGATCGGGGACAGCTGGCGCAAGCGCTACCACTCGCTGGTCCTGCACGACCCGGTCTGGTACGACCACCTGCCGTACTTGAACTTCCCCGACCACTGGCCGGTGTTCACGCCCAAGGACAAGCTCGCGAACTGGTTCGAGTTCTACGCCGAAGCAATGGAACTCAACGTGTGGACGGGAACCGAGTTCACCGGCGGCAGCTATGACGACGCCACCGGCGAATGGACCGTGACCGTCGCCCGCGACGACGGCTCCACCCGCACGCTGCACCCCCGGCACGTCGTCCTCGCCACGGGAATGAGTGGGGTGCCGAACATTCCGCGGATCGCTGGCGCCGACACGTTCGAGGGAACCATCGAGCATTCGAGTTGGTTCGTCGGCGGCCGGGAGATGCAGGGCAAGAAGGCCCTCGTCGTCGGCTGCTGCAACTCGGGCCACGACATTGCCCAGGAACTCAACGAGCAGGGTGCGGATGTGACCATCCTGCAGCGCTCGTCCACGTATGTGATGAGCAGCAAGCACGGTATCCCCGGACTGTTCGGCGGCGTGTACGAGGAGGGCGGGCCCGCGGTGCAGGATGCCGACCTGATCTTCGCGTCGCTGCCGTACCCGTTGCTCGCGGGAATTCACGCGGGGGCGACGGAGGCCATCGCCGAGAAGGACGCGGAGATGCTCGACGGTCTGCGGAAGGCCGGATTCAAKGTCGATTTCGGCGAGGACGGCAGCGGCCTGTTCATGAAGTACCTGCGACGCGGCGGCGGCTACTACATCGACGTCGGCGCATCCGAGCTGATCGCGAGCGGCGAGGTGACGGTGAAGCAGGGAACCGAGATCGATCACTTCACCCCGGACGGGGTGGTGTTCGCCGACGGCACCGAGATGCCGGTGGACGTGGTGGTTCTCGCGACGGGATACAAGAACATGCGTGAGAGCGCCCGCAAGTTCCTCGGCGACGCGGTCGCGGACCGCTGCCAGGACGTGTGGGGCCTCGACGACGAGGGCGAGCTGCGCACGGTGTGGCGCCGGTCCGGTCATCCGGGTTTCTGGTTCATGGCCGGCAACCTGCATCAGTCCGGGCACTACTCGAAGTATCTGGCCTTCCAGATCAAGGCCCAGGAGGAAGGGTTGCAGCCGATCCGATGACGGACAGTGGTGTGGCTCACAACGCCGGGGGTAGCCTCGGCGTTGTGAGCGCTGAACGTCCGACCGCAGACCGGCTGACCGCAGTGGCAAGCGGTGTGGATCTGCCGCGACATGCGCGGCTGCTCAGCCGGGTGCACGACGCCGTGCTGTCCGGGCAGCAGCCGCCCGCCCTTCCACGGGGCGTGGTGGCGCGGTCGTGGTCCCGTCTGCAGGCCGGCGGTGTGAGCCCGGACCTCTGCGCGGACGTGGAGCCCGCCGACTTCTCCGAGATCGAGGCGCGGCGCACCCGGACGGCRCTGCGAACCGTGCTCCCGGAACTGCGCAGCACGTTGACGCAGGTMGCGGACGATGCGAACTTCATCGTGGTCATCGCCGACGCCGACGGTGTCCTGTTGTGGCGGGAAGGTTCCCGCGGGGTCCGGAAAGCGGCTGATGCCCTGGGATTCACGGAGGGTGCGCGCTGGGCGGAGCAGGCGGTCGGCACCAACGCGATCGGCACGGCGCTGATCGAAGATGCTGCGGTGCAACTGTTCTCGGCCGAGCACTATGCCCCCTCGCATCACGGCTGGTCGTGCACCGGGTCGCCGGTTCACGATCCGCGCACCGGTGAGATTCTCGGCGTGGTCGACATCAGTGGGTCGGCGATGTCGATCCACCCGACCACGGTCGCGCTCGTCCGCACCGCGGTGCGTCTGGCCGAGGCGACGCTGTGGCGTGAGCACACGGCGCAACTGGACAAGCTGCGCGGCCGGGCGGCACCGTTGCTGGCGTCGGCGGGCGGTCCGGCGCTGGTCGTCGACAAGCACGGGTGGGTCGCGGAGGCGAGTGGCATCGCGGCGCCGGAGCGGGTCGCGCCGCCGAGCCTGGACCGGCCACTGCTCGTCCCGGGGCTCGGGCTGTGCGTGCCCGAACCGCTCGGCGACGGCTGGCTGGTGCGCAGGCGCGTCGACGGGGCGGCCATCGAACTGGAACTCGACCTCGGTGACGCGCCGCACGTGACGGTCCGGGGCGACGTCAACTGGACGCGGGCGCTCTCGCCCCGGCACGCCCAGATCCTGCGGGTGCTGTCGGTCGCGGGACCGGCGGGTGTCGACGCCGCCTCGCTCAGCGAATCGTTGTTCGGCGACCGCGACCACGTGGTGGCGGTCCGCGCCGAGGTCTCGCGTCTGCGCAAGAGTCTCGGCGCGGTCCTGAGCACCCAGCCCTACCGGTTCGCGGCCGGCGTGACGGTCCGGCTCGTCGGGTAGGCCCGGTCATGCCTCCTTCGCGGCACTGATGCCGGCGCGGCGGCCGTAGAAGCTGCCGTCGCCGAGGGAGGTGCCGCTGGCGTAGCCGCCCGCGCACACGCCGGACGTGCACCGTCCCGCCGCGAAGAGGCCGGGGATCGGTTCGCCGGAGACGTGCAGTACCTCGGAGTTCACGGTCGTCCGCAGACCGCCGAGAGTGAAGCCGAGGGTGAACCCGCGCAGGTCGAGTGCCGCGACGGGGGTGCCGATCGGCTTCACCCACTCGGACTTCTTGTGCAGCAGCGGGTCCGATCCTTCCGCGGCGTGCTTGTTGTACACCTCGACGGTCGACTGCAGTGCGCCGGCGGGCAGGCCCATGTCGGATTCGAGTTCCGCGACGGTCTCCGCCGCCCACTTCGGTTGCACGCGCAGGAACGGTGTGGCCGTGGTTGCGGCCGCGCCTTCCTCGTACGACGCCTCGTCGATGATGAGGAACGCCTGGTTGTCCTGGTGGAACAGGGTCATCTGGCCGATCCGCCCGGAGTACGTGTCCTCCGGAACGTAGCGCTGCCCCCGGCCGTTGACCAGGATGCCGCGGACGATCAACTGGGGGTCGCAGACGAACGCGACCTCGGTGGCGTCCATGTGGGCGAGATCGGCGCCCAGGGCCTGCGCCATGAGGATCGACCGTCCGTCGTGCTCCTCGATGGCGGCGCCGGGGCGGCCGATCAGCCGCGGCGCGTGGGCCTCGATCATCTTGTCGTTGTAGGCGAAGCTGCCGGTGGCGAGGACGACGCCGCGGCGCGCCCGGACTGCCACCTCCTTGCCGTACTGCTTGGCGACGATCCCGACGACGCGACCGGTGTCGTCCGTGACGAGAGTCTGGCCGCGCATGTCGTATTCGGCTCGGACCCCGAGCTTGTCGGCGGTCTCGACGAGCGGCTTCATCAGCATGTAGCCGCCACCCTTCTCGCCGGTCCTCTTGCCGTCCATCTGCGGAACGTGGCCGCGCGGTGCGGGAGTCGCGATGTCGTTGAAAGGCGCCGCGTTCTCGCCGCCCGAGTACATGAGTCCGTCGTCGAACGGCGGTTCCCAGCCGGGTTCGCCCCAGAAGCTCTCCTTGAACGGGACACCGCAGTCGACGAGCCAGTTGTAGTGCTCGACGCTGCCCTCGCAGTAGTCGGTGATCTTCTCCTCGTCGGCACCCGGGCCGAGCGCCGCCATCATGAACGTCTTCATGTTCTCGGGGGAGTCGTCGAACCCGCACGCCTTCTGCAGCGGCGTCCCTCCGCCGAGGTAGATGAAGCCGCCGGCGAGAGCGGCGGCACCGCCCCAGCCGCTGGTGCGTTCGAGGACCAGGACGTCGGCGCCGGCGCGCGCCGCCTCGATGGAGGCGGACACACCGGCGATTCCGTAACCCGCGACCACGACGTCGGCCTCGTAGTCCCACTCGGCGACCGTTGCTGCGGACCGGGGGCGGATCGGTGTGGCGTCGACCATGGGTGGAAGTCCTCTCGGGCGGTCACAGGTGTGGTGTGACGTGGGTTACCCTCAAACTGTAACCTGTTACAAAACCCGAATCGGTGGATCTCCCGGTCAGTGGGACGTCGCGTCCGGAGGTCGGTGAGGGCCCGGCTGTCCGGGCATGTCCGTCACGCCGGACAGCTCGTAGTGCAGCGTCGACGTGCGTGCCAGACGGTGCGCGAGATGCACCCCGATCCGCTGCACCACGGGATACTTCTCGTCGATCAGGGCGCCCGCGGCCCGCGCCTCCTCACCGGACAGCAGTCGCGCCGTGGCCTGCGCCTGCGGGCCCGTCGGCTTGCCGGACCACATGCACGGACGGATCCGGACGTCGGGGAAATTGCGCAGCCGCTTGTTCTCGGACGCCCGGCCCGGGGTGCGGAAGTACGCCCGATCACCCTCCCTGGTCCGTCATCGCGAAGTCCTGGTTCCCGGGTGAGTTCCAGCTCAGTGCGCTAGTTCGCGAGTGTCCGCACCTCTGCGAGGAACCGGTCGAGGTCGTCCGGGGAGCAGAAATAGTGCGGCGATGCCCGCACCACGGCGTCCAGTCCGCGGGCGCTCATGTCCAGCAGTGTCGATCCGCGCAGGCTGGCCGTGACGGTGACGTTGCGGGCAGCCAGCTGTTTCCGGACGTCGCCGGGATCGAACCCGTCGACGGTGAACGAGACGATTCCGCAGCGGCGGGCGCCGAGGTCGCGCACGGTGACACGGGGGATCGCCGCGAGCCCCGACCGGAGGTGCTCGGCCCCGGCCGCGACAGCCGCCTCGACGTCGTCCACCCCGAGGTCGAGGAGATAGTCGGCCGCCACCCCGAGCCCGAGGCGCGCGGCGACGTCGCATTCCCAGAATTCGAACCGGCTGGCATCGGTGGCGAGCCGGTACGCATCGGCCGCGGTCCACTCCGCGCTGTGCAGGTCGAGGGCGGCCGGCTCGAGGGTCGCGGCCAGTTCCGGCCGGACGTACAGGAAGCCGGTGCCCCGCGGTGCACGAAGCCATTTGCGGCCCGTGGCCGAGAGTGCGTCGACGCCCAGCTCGCTGACGTCGAGGGCGATCTGACCGACGGACTGACACGCGTCGAGCAGCACCAGCGCGCCGTGCGCGTGTGCCAGCTCCGTCACTTCACGGACGGGATTGACCAGGCCGCCGTTGGTGGGCACGTGCACGAGGGACACGAGACGGACCCGGTCGTCGAGCAGCGTTTCGAGGGCGGCGACGTCGATCTGGCCTGCGGGGTCGCTGGGAATCACGTCGACCGTCGCGCCCACGGATCGGGCCCGCTGCAGGACGGCGATGGCGTTGCTGGCGTACTCGACCTCCGAGATCAGCACACGGTCCCCGGCCCCGAGCGGAACGGCGTGGAAGAAGTCGTTCCAGGCGGTGGTGGCGCTGTCCACCAGGGCGATGCTGTCGGCACTCGCCCCGATCAGCCGGCCCAGGGACGACTTCACGGCCGCGAGGTCGTCGGCCCGTTCGGCGGCCGCGACGTAACCACCCACGTCGGCCTCCCGGCGCAGGTGCGCGAACACGGCGTCCAGGACCGGGGTCGGCGGAAGCGAGGAGCCCGCGCTGTCGAGGAACACCTTGTCGAGGCAGCCCGGGGTGTCCCGTCGCGCCTGCTCGAGGTCGAGCATGTCCGATACCTCCGTTTCGCGGTGACTGGACTCGAACGTACCCGTGCAGGTTCCCCGAAAAGTATGCCGTTGGGGCGTGCATCGACGGCCGAGGCGCTCTAATGTCGATAACGACGTTCAGGCGGCGCCCGAAGGGGAGGGTCGAATGGCTACTGCAGTTCAGTCCGTCGAGGCAACGTGTTTCACGTCGCGGCCGGCGGCGGAGGCGTACCTGGGTGGTGTGTGCTTCAAACTGGGGCCACCGCAGCTGATCGGCGCGGAATTGGAGTGGCTGACCGCGCAACTGCCGGAATACGTGCGCCCCGACCTCGCCGCTCTCGCCGAAGCTCTCGGGCCGCACACTCCCAGAACTATCGATCCCTCTTCTCCTGCTCAGCTCCTTCCCGGTGGCAGCGCCGTCACGGTCGAACCCGGCGGACAGATCGAACTGTCCAGCGCCCCCTATTACTCCGCACGCGAATTGTGCGACTATCTCGCCGCCGATCAGGCGGTTCTCGCGGACCTGCTGTCTTCCCGATCGATCCTCATGTCGTCCGAGGCCGCGGACACTCGCCGGCCCGCTCAACGTCTCCTCCAATCGCCGCGGTACTGCGCCATGGAATCCCGCTTCACCGGCATCGGGCCCTTCGGGAAACTGATGATGTGCAACACCGCCGCAACGCAGATCAGCGTGGACGCCGGGGCCGATCCGGTTGCGGTGGAGAAGCGGTGGCATCTGCTCCATGCCATCGGTCCTGCATTGATCGCGGCCTTCGCGTGTTCGCCGCGGCTCTACGGGGTGCCCGACGGGCAATGGGCGTCGCAGCGGATGCGAACGTGGCTCGAACTCGATTCGCCGCGCACCACCGGAACTCCGCACATCGCGGACTATGCAGGGTGGGTACTGGACGTGCCGTTGCTGTGCATCCGCAACGACGGAACGGATTGGACAGCGCCCGACGGTGCAACTTTCGCGGACTGGGTCGAGGGCGCACTGGACGACGTGATCGGTCGCCCGACGCCCGCCGACCTCGACTATCACCTCACCACCCTGTTTCCGCCCGTGCGCGCGGCCGGTCATCTCGAGGTGCGCTACCTCGACGCGCAACCGGGTGACCAGTGGCGGGTTCCCATCGCGGCGATCGACGCGCTGCTGTCGGGTCCGGGTGCCATGGCCGAGGCGCTCGACGCGGCGCTGCCCACCGCCGAACGCTGGCGGGACGCGGCCGAGTTCGGCCTGGCCGACCTCGAACTGCGCGCTGCGGCAACAGCTCTGCTGTCGCTGGCGGCGGCCTACTCGCCCGACCCCGAATTCGTCAGACTGCTCGATGCCGCCGCCGAACGATGTTGCCGGGGCCAGGCACCGAGCGAGGAAAGCTGATGGGTACCCGCGAGAAGATCGAGACCGTGTTGACACGGGCGCGGGAGCGCACCGCGGGGTTGACGGACTGTGTGGACGGGGAGGACCTCGTTGCACAGCATTCCTCGTTGATGAGCCCGCTCGTGTGGGATCTCGCGCACATCGGCAATCAGGAAGAGTTGTGGCTCGTGCGGGACGTCGGAGGACGGGAACCGGTCCGCCGCGACATCGACGAGTTGTACGACGCATTCAAACATTCGAGGAACTCCCGGCCGTCCCTGCCGCTGCTGAACCCGGACGAGGCCAGGGAATACGTACGTACCGTTCGAGACAAGTCGTGGGACGTGCTCGACCGCAGCACGTTCCGGGGCCGGCCGCTCGAGGAGAACGGATTCGCGTTCGGCATGATCGCGCAGCACGAGCAGCAGCATGCCGAAACGATGCTCGCCACCCATCAACTGCGCACCGGCCCAGCTGTGCTGGCCGCGGAGAGCGCGCCGCGTGTCGGCGGGGCGATGGACGAGGACGAAGTGGTCATTCCCTCCGGCGAATTCACGATGGGAACGTCGGACGATCCGTGGGCGCTCGACAACGAGAGGTCCGCGCACCGCGTGCACGTTCCGGCGTTCGTGATCGACGCCGTCCCCGTCACCAACGGCCGCTACCTCGAGTTCATGGACGACGGAGGGTACGCGCGGCCCGAGTTGTGGAGTGAGCGGGGATGGGCGCACCGCCTCGAAGCCGGATTGGATGCTCCCCAGTTCTGGGAGAACGACGGTTGCGGAACCTGGTGGCGACGAAGGTTCGGGGTGACCGAGCCGATCCATCTCCAGGAACCGGTCGTGCACGTCTGCTTCTTCGAGGCCGAGGCCTTCGCACGCTGGGACGGCAAGAGACTTCCGACCGAAGCCGAATGGGAGAAGGCCGCGCGGTGGGATCCGTTCACCGGCCGGTCGCGCCGATTCCCCTGGGGTGACGCCGAACCCGACTCCTCGCTCGCCAACCTCGGGCAACGTCACCTCGGTCCCGCGGTGGTCGGGGCATATCCGTCGGGGGCATCCCCGCTCGGCGTCCATCAGCTGATCGGCGAGGTGTGGGAGTGGACGTCGTCGCCGTTCGAGCCCTATCCCGGGTTCTCGGCGTTCCCGTACCGCGAGTACTCGGAGGTGTTCTACGGCGGTGACTACCGCATGCTGCGCGGCGGTTCGTTCGGCACCGATCCGGTGGCGTGCCGTGGGACGTTCCGCAACTGGGACCACCCGATCCGGAGGCAGATCTTCTCCGGATTCCGCTGTGCTCGGGACCTTCCGGGGGACGACCGCTGAGATGTGCCGACACCTGGGCTATCTGGGACCGGAACAGTCGGTGGGCGACCTCTTGAGTCGTGGCGAGAACTCGCTCCTGCGCCAGTCCTACGCGCCACGCGACATGAGAGGTGGCGGGACCGTCAACGCCGACGGATTCGGTGTGGGCTGGTGGGGATCGGACGGTTTCTCCCGCTACCGCAGTGCCCAGCCGCTCTGGTCCGACCCCGTCGTGCGAGAGACGTTGCCGAACATCCGCTCCCGCGCCGTGGTGGCCGCCGCACGGTCGGCGACGGTCGGGATGCCCGTGCAACACACGGCCTGTGCACCGTTCTCCGACGAGACCTGGGCCTTCAGTCACAACGGGGTGGTGCGCGGGTGGCCGGAGTCGCTCGGCGCGCTCGCCGCGGAACTCCCCGTGAACGATCTGCTGCAACTCGATGCACCGACCGACTCGGCCGCGTTGTGGCTGCTCCTGCGCCGGGCGCTCGGCGAGCAGGACCCCGAGAAGGCGATGAGTGCGCTCGTACAGGACGTCGTCGCCGCTGCCCCGAACTCGCGATTGAATCTGCTGCTCGGCAACGGCAGCGAACTGTGGGCCACCACCYGGCATCACTCGCTGTCGGCGCTCGTCGACGACGAGCGGGCCATCGTGA
>NZ_JBFUGT010000213.1:0-11140 GCF_056402775.1 Rhodococcus sp. P3_B8 | reverse complement strand
CACTGCGCAGCCCACTGATCACCGCCAAGGCCTTCGCGACACTCGACGTCCTCTCCCACGGCAGGATCATCGCGGGCTTCGGAGTAGGTCGGCGTGAGTACGAATCCCACGCCGCTCGCGTTCCATTCGGGCATCGTGGCAGCATTGCCGACGATTACCTCAGGGCAGTCCTCGCGTTGTGGGATGGCGAACCCACCTCCCAACACAGTCAATTCGTCGACATGGATGACCTGGTCTGTCTACCGAGACCCGCGCAGAAACCACGTCCGCCAGTGTGGATCGGCGGCGATCGCCTCGTCGGTCTGCGCCGTGCGGTGCGGTTCGGCGATGCCTGGACACCGTGGGCCCTCACACCCGACCAGGTCACCGCAATGGTGGCGCGGCTAGCCGATGCCCACGAAGCGCAACTGCCGCCGGGATTCCGAATCATCGTTCCATTGGCTCCCCTCGGAGGCCGCGCGCCTCGAGGGCAACCGCCGGCCCCCAGCATCGAACACGGTCGTGAAGCTACTGAGAAGTGCATCGAGCAAATGGCGGGATGGCGCGAGGCCGGCGCCACCGAGTTCCTGATCGATCTCCCCAGCCCGAGCCTCGAAGCGCTCGAAGACGCGATGTCTTGGTTCGCCGCCGAGTTTATCGACCATCCAGCCGGAGTACCGGCAACGTAACAACGAAAGCAGGAAGATTGTGAGCACAGATGGACCACTCGTCGGAAGAGTGGCAATTGTGACCGGCGCCGGCCGCGGCGTCGGGCGAAGTGAAGCATTGGCTCTGGCAGCGGCGGGTGCCAAGGTAGTCGTCAATGACGTCGGCGTCGACAGCGACGGTGTCGGGTCCGCGCACGGCCCCGCCGACGAAGTGGTCGACGCCATCCGCAGCGCCGGTGGCGAGGCGGTGGCCAGTTACGAATCGGTCGCCGACTGGGCCGGAGCGGGCCGGGTGGTCGACACCGCGGTCGATCAGTTCGGCAGGCTCGACATCGTGGTGAACAACGCCGGCATCGTTCGGCAACAGATGATCGAAGACATCACCGAAGAAGACTTCGACGCGACCATCGCAGTCAACCTCAAGGGCACGTTCGCCATCTGCCGCCACGCTATTCCCGTTCTGCGACGAGCCGGGTACGGGCGCATCATCAACACCACGTCGAACCAGTGGGCGGCCCCGCTGGGGAACGCACACTACGCAGCCTCCAAGGGCGGAGTCACCAGCCTCACCTACGACCTGGCCTGGGAACTTCAGCACGACAAGATCACGGTCAATGCCATCGCGCCGTTTGCGGCCACTCGTATGACACAGGATGCGAGCGATCGTGACGCCGCCCTCATCCAGCAGGGAGTGATGAGCGCCAAGCGAGCCAAAGCGAAAGAGGCCCGTACTGATCCGGAACTGACCACTCCCATCGTCCTCTACCTAGCCTCCGAGGCTGCGTCCGAAGTAACCGGCTGCGTCTTCCGCACCGGTGGCGGCAAGGTGGGTCTGTACACCCATCCGGTCGAGTCACGGACGATCTTCCGTGACGAGAACACGGGCCCTTGGCCGTATGACGACCTCGTGGATTTGCTGCCCCGGAGCGTCCTGTCCGCAGGCTCGAAGGCTCCGCACATTCAGTGATCGCCTGAAACATCGATGGGCGGTACCGCAAACGCGGTACCGCCCATCAGATTTGCTCTACTCACTCGGAAGGGGCGAGCTGCCCAGGCGACGTAGGCCCGTCGCGGTGAGCACCGCAAGCACGAGCGCGAGCGCGATAAGGGCGACGACAATCGAATGCAAACCAGCGTCCGTGGCGTTGTCACCGAACGAGACACTGATCAAACCGGACGACAAGATCGCACCGAGGTACATGAACGTGCGCATCAGACCGGCGGCAACCCCGACGTTTTCGGCCGGAGCCTGACGGTACAAGGCGGCCTGATTGCCGATCATGCCCAGTCCAGACATGATGCCGAAGATCGTGGGAACGACGACCAGTACCCACATCGGTGTATTCGTCGTGAAGGCCAGCAGACTCGTCGTACCCACTATCGCCGCGGCCGCAGTCACGACCAGTGACGACCTGATCATGTTCCGCCGTGCGAATGGCATCGAGATCACGATCGCGATCACCGACATCGGCAGCATCACAAGTCCGGTCTGTCCCGCCGACAGCGCCCGGCTTTCCACAAGCCACTGGGTCAGTCCGAACAGGATCGTGTAGTTCAGCAAAAACGTCACCGCCACCCGGACGTATGTACCGCTCAGGGCGCGATTACGCACGATCAACCGGACGTCGATGAACGGTTTGCCGACCCACATTTCCCACACGACGAAGCAGATGAGCAACACACCACACAGGCCGACGGCAACCCAGTTCGGGTGCTCGAGGTTGCCGAGGACGTACAGCAAGCTGGCGATCGTTCCGGCGAACAGGATCAACCCACCCAGATCGAGATCCCGAACGACCGACGACCATCGCGCCCTCTCCGTTCTCGGATCCCGCGGCACCCACACAAGGGTCAAGATCAACCCGATGACCGCCAACGGCAGGTTCATCACGTACGTCACCCGCCAACYGCCGATGGCAATGAGAAGCCCTCCCAGCGGCAGTCCCACCGCCGCGGTCACCTGACCTGCGATAGCCAGGGCGCCGAGAGCACCTCCTGTCCGGCCGGCCGGACGTTCCAGCGACCACGCCCGGATGATCATCATCGCGGTGGGGTACCCGGCGGAGGTGCCGACTCCGAGCACCACACGGGCGGCAACGAGCATCGGCATGTTCACCGCGACCGTACCGAGCAACCCGCCCAGCGCGACAAGCACGAGCCCACCGAGAAACACCCGTCGCGGTCCGAACACTTCGGCGAGTTTGCCCATGGCAGGTTGGCCGATTGCGCTCGCAAGATAGAGCGCCGCAACCAAACTCGCCGTAGCAGCCGACCCGACGCCGAAAGCGCGTCCCACCGCCACGAGTGTGGTCGCGATGACCGAACTGTTGATCGGATTCAACGCCGAGCCCAACAGCAACGGAGTGATCAAGCGCCAACTCGGGGTCTCCGTCTGCACGGGTTTGGGCTGCTCGGTGTGCACTGCCGGGCTCACAGTGCAGCCACCCTGGAGCGGCCGGCGCGGCGAGCGACCGGTGGGACCTCACAGTCGGCGAGCCGATTGAGGACGTCGACCAGCACCGGCAGTACGTCGTACTCTTCCGGGCGTAACACATGATCCACGGCGGCGGTCAACCACGCATTGCGCAGTTCGAGCACTGACTGCAGCACCTCTCGGCCCATTTCGGTAGCTGCGATCAGCATTCGGCGGCCGTCCTGGGGGTCCCGGTGCCGGACCAGGAGTCCCTCCTGCTCCATCGGGCCCAGTACCGCGGCCATCGATTGCGGACGCATGGACTCGGCCGCGGCGAGATCACTGGCGGTGCTCGGCGGTCCGTGCACAATCCGGTCCAGGGCGGACAGCTGGCTCCGACTCCACGGAGAGTTGTCGAGCCCGGACTCGGACCGAATGCGGCCGCGTAGTCGCTGGATGGCTAGATCGAGATCAACGGCCGCTGACGAGCGACCCGAACCAGAGTTCATAAGCAAAACTATACAGTTAACCTGAGCAAATTTACGAGACAGATTTGTCACAGCAGCCCCCTGTGGATCCGCCTTGAACGGATTCGACTCTGCTGAATTATCTGCTGAACAACAAGATTGAGCTCCGAACCCGAATGGGGTTCTCCGAACCCGAATGGGGGAGGGGGCAGCGGGATCAGCGCGTAGATGCTCCAGCATCCACAGCCCATAAAATCGCAGGCTTCAGATTCTCAGTCGGAGTCCGCTTCGGGAGGAGGTTCGAAGCAGGCCGTGAGGCTGATCGCTGAAGGTGTGCGACGGCCTGGTCGGCGAATCTCGAGCGGGCATCGCCGTTGGTTCATGGACTGACTGATCAGTTCTCCACGGAAGGGGAGAGGGCGACCACCAGTAGCGCTTCGAGCCGGTGGGTGAGCTCCACCGGATCGGCGAGAACGAGTGCCGTGCTGCCCAACATCTTCCGCATGAGCCAGAAGCCGGCAATGACCGAATGCGCCAGCATTGCACGCTCGTCCGCATCCGGACCTCCAAGTAACTCGCTCAAGTACCGTCCGGCATGTCTCTCGACCCCCGCTCGCACGATTTCCGCCGCCCGTGGGTTCGAGGCCGATCGCAGCATCAGCAGGAATGGATCCAGATGCTCTGATTCTGGTGCCGTGCGATCGACCAGACGGGCGGCCACATCGCCGGCAAGTGTTGCTGGGTTGTCCGACAACACCGTTCGCGGGGCGAAAGCGGTATCGACTGCTTCGGTGAAGAGCTGTTCCTTCGAGCCGAAATAGCGGTTGACCAACATGGCAGTGACCCCGGCCGACTGTGCAATCTCGCGCACACCCACGCCGTCGTATCCGTGCCGCGTGAAAGCGATCACCGCCGAGTGCAATATCGCCTCCCGGGTAGCGGCGGCGTTGCGTACTCGCTTGGGTGGGGTGCTGCTTTGGGCGAGGTCTGCCCCGTCATGGCTCATGTGGACAGTCTACCGCTGAAGTATACGAATGTAGACATTCCGCTCAGGTAAGTATACAGTTGTAGATATCGAGTCGTTCAGGCGCTGCCTCAAGAAAGACCACCGAAAATGGAACTGAATCTCACCGGTAAACGCGCTTTGGTGACCGGATCAAGTACGGGTCTGGGGGAGGCTACCGCGAAACTGCTCGCCGCCGAAGGCGCTAACGTCGTGATCCACGGCCGCAACGAATCTCGTGCGCATGCGGTTGCGGAAGAAATTCGCTCGGCCGACGGCGAGGCGAGTGTCGCGGTCGGAGATCTTGCCACCGACGACGGAGCCGACGCGGTCGCTGCCGCCGCACTCGCCGGCGGATCGATCGACATCCTTGTCAACAATGCCGGGGCCTATGACCAGGTCGGCTGGACGGACGCCACCCCGGCGATCTGGGCGCAGACCTACAACGTCAACGTGCTATCGGGGGTCCGCATGATCCAGAGGCTCGTTCCTGGAATGCGCGAACGAAGATGGGGCAGGGTCGTCCAGATCGGCGGCGGTCTGGCCCTCCAGCCGATGGCCGTGCAACCCCACTACAACGCCACACTTGCGGCCCGGCACAACATGGCCGTATCTCTGGCGCGCGACCTCAAAGGCACTGGAGTCACCTCGAACACAGTGGCACCCGGAGCCATCCTCGTGGACACGGTGCAGGAACTCGTCACCAGCATTGCCCCCGCACACGGATGGAGCGGATCGTGGGACGAGATCGAACGCGCCGCGGCAAACGAATGGGTGCCGAACGACCTCGGCCGCTTCGGGCGCCCCGACGAGATTGCCGCGGCGGTCGCCTACCTCTGCAGTGACTTCGCCGAATACATCAGCGGTGCCACCATCCGAGTCGACGGGGGCACGATCCGATCGGCGTTCTGACTCGTCGAGTGGGGCGGGCGCGTAGTGTGCGTCGCCCGGAACGACGCAGCGCCCGCGCCCGAATATCAGCACTCGGGGTGTCGACCGGCGCAGCGAGTGTGCTTCGCCTCAATCGCTTGCCGTCATCGCACGTCGACCTTGTCGGCATTCCTGCGGCGGGCGAGCCATGATCCCGGTCCGATGTCCGGTCGAACACTCGCGTCCCGGACATCGGACCGTACCCACCTCTCGTTTCTGTCACCCGGCAGACGCGCCGGTTTTCGCGAAGACCAGGCTTCCGCCGAAGGGGCGACGGCTGGCCGGGAGAAGGCCGGCGGGCTCAGCCGGGCGAGTGCGTGCGAGTTGCCAACAGCCGACTCGCGTATTGGGCGCAGCGCACTCTTGCAACTAAACGGTTAGTTGACAGAGTCGATGAGCGGGTGTGTGATGGAGGACGTAACCAACTAGTCAGTTATTAACTGGGATGGAGTAGAAGGCCATGGCGAAGACTTGGCTCATCACCGGAACTTCACGCGGATTCGGGCGCGACCTCGCGAAGGCTGTCCTCGCCCGAGGAGACAACCTCGTCGCAACAGCGCGCCGCCCGGCGGATTTGTCCTTTGTGGGTGACAACGACCGTGGACGTGTCTTCCAGCTCGACGTCACCGATGCCACCGCGGCACGCTCTGCCGTCCAGTTCGCTGTCGCCGAGTTCGGCGCGCTCGACGTGGTGGTCAACAACGCGGGATACGCCAACAGCGCGCCCATCGAAGAGATGAGTGACACGGATTTTCGGAACCAGATCGAAACCAACTTCTTCGGTCTGGTCAACGTCACCCGCGCCGCACTTCCGGTCCTACGGCAGCAGCGTGGCGGTGTCTTCGTGCAGTTCTCGTCCGTTGGCGGACGTGTTGGTGGCACTCCCGGTCTGGGCGCGTACCAATCTGCGAAGTTTGCCGTGGAAGGATTCTCCGAGGTACTGGCCAACGAAGTGCAGCCATTCGGTGTCAAGGTTCTGATCGTCGAACCAGGTGCGTTTCGTACCGACTGGCAGGGCTCGTCCATGCAGTTGCCCTCTGTCGGAGCCGATTACGAGCACACAGTGGGCGCGGTCAACCGGTACCGGCGTGAGAACGATGGAACCCAACCCGGCGATCCAGCACGAGCAGCGAACGTGATCATCGATGTCGTCGAATCCGACGATCCCCCGAGAAGGCTGCTGCTCGGAGCCGGCGCCGTCGAGATGGCACACAAGTCGTCCGTCGAGCGCGCCGCAGAGGCCGACAAGTGGGCAACGACGAGCCGGGCAGCAGACTTCCCCGCTGGTCTGTAGCCGTCACCTTGCACCTCCGCTTCATTCGCACCGATCACCGGGTGATGGATCCGTCATCGCCGAGCACCGACACTTCGAGGACTAACCCCACGCGCCACCTTCCCGGTCGGCGCGCCGATTACGACCCACCCAACAGGAGGAAATCATGGAACTGAATCTCACCGGAAAGCGCGCCCTGGTGACCGGCTCGAGCGCCGGCTTAGGAGAGGCGACCGCCAAGCTTCTGGCAGCAGAGGGCGCGACCGTCATCGTTCACGGTCGTGACGAGGCTCGCACCAACAAGGTCGTCGACGCAATTCGTGACGCCGGCGGCACTGCGGCGGTAGCGCTCGGTGATCTCGCCACCGACGCCGGTGCGGACGACGTCGCACGGGGGGCTCTCGCCGCCGGTCCGGTCGACATCCTGGTCAACAACGCGGGCTTCTACCGGCACCTGTCGTGGACGGATGCAACACCGGACGAATGGGCGTTCACCTACAACACCAACGTCATCTCCGGTGTGCGGATGATCCAGCGTCTCGTGCCGCAGATGCGTGAACAGAACTGGGGACGCGTCATCACGATCGGCGGTGGTCTCGCCCTGCAGCCGATGAACACGCACCCGCAGTACAACGCGACGCTCGCAGCCCGGCACAACCTGGCAGTCTCACTCGCACGTGAACTCAAGGACACCCGGGTCACATCCAACATCGTCTCCCCCGGTGCGATCCTGGTCGAGGCAACCAAGGAATTAGTGACCAGCATCGGACCTGCTCGCGACTGGGGGCAGACATGGGAAGAAATCGAACCCAACGCGGTCAACTCACTCATCCCCAACGATCGGGGTCGTTTCGGTTACCCCGACGAGATCGCCGGTGCGGTTGCCTACCTCTGCAGCGACTACGCCGAGTACGTCAGCGGCGCCACGATCCGCGTCGACGGTGGCCTGATCAAGGGTGCCTTCTAGGGACACCGACCAATCAACGGTCGAGCATGTAGGCGCGCACGCTCCGGGCAGAGGGCCGGCCTCGGGGAAGCAACCCCGGCTATTGGCCGCCAAGGGAGCAGCTGTGTCACGGCCGCAACGAACTCGCGCATGCCAGGTCGCTGACTTTAATGTGGCCGGGAGCGGCCCGGTGAGTGTCGCCGTAGACGACTCCGCAGTGACACCGAAGTGAGATCTCGTACGCGCGAGGCCGTGGAGAATAGCGCCCAATCACCCCCGGCCTGCGCGATTTGTGCCGCAACTTCGATACCGGCCTCGGTGGCAGCCGCGGGACGACCGCAGCTGAAGTGCCCGTCGGCGTTCGGCGAGGTGGTGTTCGACGGGTCGCACCCGAACGGGGGAGCCTGCACCAGCGTCACTCGCGTTGGTCGGCGGAATATCAAGTCCACCCAGAACGGGCATCGCGACCCGGACCACCGGACGCGAGGTGCGGGTGTCGGCTCCACCCTTCGGGGAGCTGTTCGGAACTATGCTGACTGGCAAGAGGTGACGACATGGCTACACAGACGGGCACGATTCAGGTTCGCGCCGAGGACAACGATGGCTGGCTCAGAACCACTCGCGACGACGCAGCGTGACCCGATCCCTGGAATCGTCGCCGAACTTGCTGCGGTCGGGCTCGCGGATGCCACGGAAATCGGGCGCGGGGGATTTGGCATCGTGTACCGCTGCCAGCAGCCGGCGCTCCACCGCACCGTCGCAGTCAAGGTTCTGACCGCCGACTTCTGCGCCGCGGATCGCGAGCGGTTCGTCCGTGAACAACTCGCCATGGGCCAACTATCCGGTCACCCGCACATCGTCGATATCCACGAGGTCGGGACGACAGCGAGTGATCGCCCCTACTTGGTCATGCAGTACCGGGCGCTCGGCTCCTTGGACACACGAATTCGGCGCGGCGGCCCCCTCGGATGGGCGCAGACGCTGCGCCTCGGCGTCAAGCTCGCCGGGGCGCTCGAAACGGGACACCGCCTCGGCGTGCTGCACCGTGACGTCAAACCCGGAAATGTTCTGCTCACCGACTACAACGAGCCGCAGCTCACCGATTTCGGCATCGCGCGGATCAGCGGTGGATTCCAGACCGCGGCCGGCACCATCACCGGGTCGCCAGCCTTCACCGCCCCCGAGGTGCTGCACGGACAATCACCGTCTCCGGTCTCAGATCTGTACAGCCTCGGCGCGAGCCTTTTCTGCGCCATCACCGGCCACGCCGCTTTCGAACGGCGTAGCGGCGAACAACTCGTCGCACAATTCCTGCGAATCACCACTCAGCCCGTCCCGGATCTGCGCGGGGGAGGAATACCGGACGACGTGAGCAGTGCCATCGAACGCGCGATGGCCGGTGACCCTGATCAGCGCCCCCCGAGTGCGTCGACCTTCGGAAACGAGTTGCGGGAAATCCAGGACCGACACCACCTCCCCGTCGACGAAATGGCTCTGCCGACTCATCTCCTCACACCCGACGAACTACCCGCCGGACCCGGCGACCGGGAAGCGCGGGCCGCTTTCACCCACCTGACTCCACCAACCCCGGCAACCCGGTTCCGCCCGCCCAGTACGCCCCACGAGTTGGTCTCACGCACCCGACTCATCGACACCCTGCGCGCCGGCCAACCGCGACGACTGACCGTCATTCATGCACCCACGGGATTCGGCAAGAGCACCCTCGCCTCACAATGGAGCGAAAATCTGGCCGACGACGGCGTGGCTGTCGCATGGTTGACCGTCAACCGGGATGACAACAACGTGGTGTGGTTCCTCTCCCATCTCATCGAGGCGATACGGCGAGTGCGGCCGGCTCTCGCCCGCGAGATGGGTTTGACTCTGGAGGAACACGGAGACCAGGCAGAACATCATATTCTCACTTCCTTGATCAACGAGATTCACCTGACCGGTGGGCACATCGCCCTGGTCATCGACGATTGGCACAGGGTCACGAACCCAGACACCGTCGCGGCCCTGGCCTTCCTGATCGACAACGGTTGCCACCACCTGCAGATCATCGTGACCACCCGAACCCAGATCGGGCTTCCACTCAGCCGCATGCGTGTGCTGGATGAATTGACCGAGATAGATGCCAGCCAATTGCGTTTCAACCCCGACGAGTCGAGAGCCTTTCTCTCCGAATCCGGATTGCAGCTCCCTGATACGGCGATCACCGAACTATCGATGAACACCGAAGGGTGGGCGGCCGCACTCCAATTGGCCTCGCTCTCGCTGCGAAAGAGCACCGATCCGGGCCAGCTGATCGGACACCTTTCCGGCCGGCATCACTCCATCGGAGAGTTCCTCGCAGACAACGTGCTCGACACTCTCGAACCGCAGACGCTCGACCACCTGATGGCGACCTCGGTCACCGAGCGGATCAGTGGCTCGCTGGCGTCCGTCCTGACCCGATCCCACCGGGGCCAAGCGATCCTCGAAGACATCGAGGAGCGGGACCTCTTCCTGCACAGGCTCGACGATGAAGGACAGTGGTTCCGATACCACCACATGTTCGCGGAATTTCTCCGGAAAAGGCTCGAACGAGATCAACCCGATCGAGTCGTCACCCTGCATGAAATCGCCGCCGAATGGTTCGGAGCCCGCGGGCTACTCAGTGAGGCGGTTGATCATGCATTGGCGGCCGGAAGCCAAACCACGGCCGTCCAACTACTCGAACGCGACGGCATGTCCCTGCTCGAACACGCCCAGATGGCGAGCTTCCTCGCATTGATCGCCAAACTGCCCCCGCGGTTGGTCGAGCACAGTCCTCGACTGCAACTGACCACCGCCTGGGCCGAGTGCATCATGGTCCAGCACCAACGTGCACACGCAGCACTCGCCCGCGTCTACCGGTTGCTCGAGACCAACCAGGGCACCGACCACGACACAGTCGATCTGCGCGCCGAAGCCGACGTCGTTCAGGGGCACATCGCGATCGAATCGGACCGCATAGACGGCGTCGGCGACCTGATGTCCCGATGCTTGACCGATCCGGGAAGGCTGCCCCCATGGGTCGTCTCCGCCGCCGCCGACATCGCGACCTTCGTCGACATACATCAGTTCCGATTCGACACCGCGATCGCGCGGCAAGCCTGGGCGGGCCCATACCACGACCGCACCACGGGTCCCTTCAGCGTGATGTTCGGGCACTGCTTCGCCGGCCTCGCGCACCGTCAAAAACTCGCCCTCACCGAAGCGGAGGCCGACTTCCGCGAAGCGCTTCGACTGGGGGTCACTCTGGGCGGGAGCCAATCCCGTGCCGCCCGCCTTGCCAGCGCGCTCCTCGCCGAACTGCTCTACGAAAAAGGTCACGACACCGAAGCCGAACAGCTGCTTCACGAGAACACCGAACTCCGCGACCAAGGTGGGGTCGTGGAGTTCATGCTGGCGCGCTATGCCACCGGCGCACGGATCAAGGC
>NZ_JBFUGT010000212.1:0-11173 GCF_056402775.1 Rhodococcus sp. P3_B8 | reverse complement strand
TACAACGACCTCCCGATCGTCTGATGCAGCGGTCTCTCGGTAACGATAGGGGAGATTCGCCCGATATCGTCATCAACTGCGGCGTGGGAACTTGATCTCAGTCCCGGGTTGATCTAGCAGGAACCCCGACGCGAGGCTCGAAAACAGGAGGAACCCGCATGAACGCTGTGTCGAGTTCGGCCATCGCCCGTCCGCGCGTCCTGCTGATCGACGCGGATGTCGAGAGATCCCTCGTCGAGCGCCTCCGGGACGCGGGGTTCTTCGTCACGAGGACATATGCGGAGCCGGTGCGGTCGCGGATCGAACCCCCCGATGTGGTGATCGTCGACGCACGATCACCACATCTCGACGCCGACACCACGGTGCGTGCGTTGAAGGCGATGCGATTCGCGCTCGCCGTTGTGGTGATCGGCACGTTCCGTTCCGGCAACCGGCGCAGCGACCTCCTCGAGGCCGGCGCCGACGATGTGATGGAGATGCCTGTCGGGGCGGACGAGCTCGTCGCACGGCTCCGCGCGATCCTCCGCCGGGTGAAGCCTGAGGTGCCCGCGCAGGTGCCCGACGGCGCGCAGGACGTCTGCCTGTGCGAGGAACCTCACGAACCCGACCACGACGGGCTCCGCACCACGCTGACCAGGACGGAATTCGTCCTCTTCACCGTGCTCGCGCAGAATGTCGACCGGGTCGTCACCCGCCGCGACCTCATGCTCATGGTGTGGGGTGTGACGGTCGAATCGAAGACGAACGTCCTCAATGCCTACGTCTGCTCCCTGCGACGGAAACTGGTGGCCGTGGGATCGCCGTACGTCGTCCACACCGTGCGCGGCGTGGGATTCGCCCTCGGCGAGGTCGAGCGTCCAGGGAGCATCGATCCGGTCCGTCAGGTGCCCGTCGCCGCCTCGTGACCCCGACCCGGCGGCGCGAAGAATGCGAGCGCGCGTGCGAGCACTACCTCCGGCCGCTCGTCGACGAGGAAGTGTGAGACGCCCTCGACGACCTCGACACCGAAGTCATCGGTGTGCTTCTCGAATCCGCCGAGGAACTCCGGGCGCACGATGGGGTCTTCGGCGCCGATGAGCACCCGGGTGGGGGTGCCGAGCCGGCGGTTCCGGTACGCGCCGGACATGATCCGTGCGGCCTCACGCATGATGAAGCATCGGTAGAGAGCGGACGCCGCGTCGGCGCGGGCAGGTTCGCGCAGCTGGGCGGCGAACATCTCGATGTCGTTCTCCGAAAAGGTGTTCCGGTTCGTGGTGAAACCCCGCAGCAGGTGGTAGGTCAGTCGTTGACGCCCCCGTCCGAGCAGGCGTGGACCGAGGAACGGTGCGGCGATCACGGGTTCGAACCAGCCGTGTCGTGCGATCGTCAGCAGCAGCCGTGGATCGAACCGAACGAACGGGTGGGGGACACCGAGACTCACGTATTTCCGCACACGGTGCGGCGCGCACAGGCACAGCTCGTATCCGAGCAGAGCGCCCCAGTCGTGCGCGATCAGGCAGACCCGGTCGAGTTCGAGCGCGTCCAGCAGCGCGACGACGTCGGCGAGCAACTGCTCGCGGGTGTATCCGGTGGGCGGGGCGTCCGTCCAGCCGGCGCCGCGCAGATCCGGGCAGATCACCCGGTAATGCGCGGCCAGCCCGGGGAGGACCCCGCGCCACTCCCACCAGTTCTGGGGGAAGCCGTGGAGTAGCACCACGGGTTCGCCGTGACCGGCCTCGGCGACGTGCATGCGCAGGCCGGGGAGTCGGAGGTAGCGGTGCCGAACACCGTCCAGTGCGGGAAAGGTGTTGTCCGGCTCGCCGTTCGGTCCGGAAACTCTGTCGTGTCCGCTGGCCTCGTGTCTCATGACATCACGCTACTACGATCATAGTGTCAAGTCACTATGTTTATAGTTGCGTGTGACGCCAACGAGAACGACAGCGCTCGACGCAGCGATCGACCTGGTCGGAACCGAGGGACTGCGATCACTCACCCACGCCCGGGTCGACGAACGCGCCGGCCTCCCGAAGGGGACGACGTCCAATTACTTCCGCACCCGGGCGGCGCTGCTCTCCGGCACCGTCGACGCGATCGTGGAACGCGAGATGGCCGAAGTCGGTGTACTGGCACCGACATCCGCAGACGACCTCGTCGACGCGCTCTGCGGTCTGATCGACTACACGACCGTCGCCAACCGAACCGTCACCGCCGCACGGCTGGTCCTGTTCCTCGAAGCCAGCCACGACCCCGCTCTCCGGGAGGCGCTGGCACGGGGGCGCGCGGCCATGGAGGCGTCGGCCGTCTCGGCATTCCACCGGCTGGGAGCACGGGATCCGCAGACCGCCGCCACCGCAGTCATGGCCTGCGCAGAAGGCCTGATCCTGCATCGCATCGCCCGACACGACACGACGGATCCGCGGCCGACGTTCGAGCTGGTGGTCCGGGCCGCGCTGAGCTGACGGCCCGTGTTCGCCGGCGAGATTCGATACCCGGATCGGTCACCTCCGGTCGCGCCGGCGGAAACCGATCAATCCCACTGTGATCAGTGCGACCGCGAAAACCAACTCCCACACGATCGGTGCCGGGTCGAATGCTTCTCCAGGCAGTTTCGGAAGATGACTGAATGTTTCCAGGTCGAGGACCCAGGCCGGGAGGCCGGAGAGAGCGCCGACCATGAAGATCAGGATGAACGTCACATAGACGGCCCATGCGGCAGGCGCGAGGCGGGGCAGCAGTCCGAACAGTGCCACGGTTACTCCGGCCGATATCCAGATCGCGGGAAGCTGAACCAGCGCGCCGGCCACCGTCGCGGGGAACTTGCCCGCGATGTCGCCGACGGCCGCGCCGTACGTCACCCCGACGGAAACACCGGCGACGGTGATCGCGACGGCCGGGCCGAGCACCGCGAACAGCAGGTGGCTCAGTGCCCACCGGACGCGGCCGACCGCGTTGCGCGATCACCGGCTCGCCGCGTTGCGCGGCTTCCTCGTAGTGGAGCCGGAGTGCGGCGGAGATCGCGTAGGCCGACGCGGCGATGCCCAGCATGGTGAGCGCGAAGGCGACGAAGACGTCTGCCACGGTTGCATTTCCGCCGAGGCGGGCGAGGACGTCGTTGATCGTCCGGCTGTCGCCGAGTTGGATGCCGAGCCCGTGAGCGGCGCTGCCGAACAACAGTCCGTACAGGAGCAGGGCGACGGTCCACGCGAGCAGTGTCCCGCGGTGCATCCGCCACGCCAGACCGACGGGCCCCGCGAGAGCAGGCCCGGCGGTCTCGTCGCCGGGGCGTTCGGCGATGAGACCGCCACCGATATCGCGGCGGCGGAGCAGCACGTAGGCGGCGACGGTCGATGCCGCGGTCCCTGCCACATGCAGGAGAAGTGTCCACCAGCGCTCCTCGGCGAACGGGCGCAGCTGCAACGACCAGCCCTGCGGCGACCACCACGACAATGCCCCGGAACCGGCATCACCGACGGCGCGGAGTGCAAAGAACACTCCGAGTGCGCCCAACGCGAACCCGCGGGCCGTGCGGGCGGAGGTGGTCAACTGCGCGGCGACGCCGGCTCCGCCGGTGAACACGAGACCGCTTGCGGCCAGGGCGGCTCCGTAGCCGATCGAGCCGGCCAGCGGCAGGTCGAACATGCGCAACACGACGCCGAATGCGGTTCCCGTCACAATCGACGCACCCGCGGCCACGACGATCGCGGCGGTCAGTCCGGCGTACCGGCCGACCGCGGTCGAATCGATCAGCTCGGCGCGACCGGATTCCTCCTCGGCCCGGGTGTGCCGGATCACGGTCAAGATCACCGCGACGGCGATCACGGTGTACAGCGCACCGGCTTTCCAGATCGCCACCGCCCCGGGACTGGGGTTGAATATGGGTCCGTACATGGCGATCTGGGCGGGACTGGCGGCGGTCGCCGCCGCAAACTCCGCTGTCGACCTGACAGTGCAGCATGCTGCCGTTGATCACGATATCCGCGACGCCGGGGATGTGGTGCAGGTCGACCGCGTCGCCGAGCAGTTCGGCGGTGATCGACGTGCGGCTGAGGTGACGCATCGAATCGACGGCGCCGCTGTCGACTGTCTTGCCTTCACGGATGATCGTCACCCGATGGCAGAGCGCCTCGACCTCGGAAAGGATGTGGCTCGACAACAGGATGGTGGCGCCGCGGTCGACCGCTTCGCGGGCGCACTCGCGGAATACTTGCTCCATCAATGGGTCCAGACCGGAGGTGGGTTCGTCGAGGAGCAGAACCCTGGCGTGTGACGAGAGGGCCGACACCAGGGCTACCTTCTGCCGGTTACCTTTGGAGCAGCTCCGCGCCTTCTTGCGCGGATCCAGATCGAACCGATCGATGAGTTCTCCGCGGCGTTGTTCGTCGAGTCCGCCGCGCAGTCGTGCCAGCAGGTCGATCGTTTCGCCACCGGACAAGGATGGCCACAGTGTGACATCGCCGGGCACGTAGGCCACTTCACGGTGCAGCGCGACTGCATCAGACCACGGATCGCGACCGAGCATCCGGGCCTGACCCGACGTGGCGCGCAGGATCCCGAGCAGTACACGGATGGTGGTGGATTTTCCGGAACCGTTCGGCCCGAGGAAGCCGTGGATCTCGCCGGTGTCGACGGTGAGATCCAACCCGTCCAGTGCGTGAACGTGACCGAAGTGTTTGTGAAGACTGTGCACTTCTATGACGTGGTGCATGTCAGCTCCTGTCCTGCTCAACTGTCGCTGATCCACCGGCCGGTGTACTAGGGCCTTTCGTCCGCGTTCTTTCGTTGCCGCAAACACGCGCGACCATCGGGCGAGGTGGTGACCAATGACCCTGACGCGCCGATGGAGCCAGGACCCACACTGAGACTTCGGGGACACGGACCGGGAGGAATTTCCTGTGCGAACCGGCAGAGTGGCTGTTCTCGTCTTGGGCTGTCTGAGCGCCCTGACCGGGTTCGCGCTGCTCACTGCCGCGGTGTTTCTGGGGTGGGCCTACTTCATGCAACGCGACGGTGGGCACTTCACCTCGCCGCGTGAGCACTTCGAGACGAGTGAAAGTGCCCTGGTATCGGAGAAGGTCGATCTGTTCGAGGGCGCCGACTTGCCGGAAGGGTTCAGCACCGAGGACCTCGGCCGGGTACTGCTGCGAGCCACCGCGACCGATCCCAGCCAGGAGATCTTCATCGGGATCGGCCCTCGTGACGAGGTCGACAAGTACTTCACCGACGTTGCTCGCACCGAGGTGACAGACGTGCACTTCGATCCGTTCCGACCGACCTATCGGCAGATTCCCGGAACCCGGACCGCGGAAGCACCAGGGGCGCAGTCGTTCTGGTCGACCTTTTCATCGGGTCCTGGCACACAAGAAGTGCGCTGGGAGCTGCAGCAGGGTGCCTGGACGGCTGTCGTGATGAATGCCGACGCCGCCCCCGGGGTGTCGGCCGACATTCAGGCCGGGGCACGCCTCGCCTTCCTCGGACCGCTCGCTCTGAGTGTCCTGATCGGCGCAGTCGTCTTTCTGATCATCGGAATCCCGTTGATCGTGGCAGGAGCGATCGGTCTGGGTCGACACGGTCCGCCGCAACCGCATCCCGTCGGACGGGACGCAGCCGACGACACCCACCCCCAGGTTCCATGGACCGCCTATCCCAGCCGTCTCGTGGGCGAACTCGACGAACCACTGTCGCGATGGCTGTGGCTGGTGAAGTGGTTACTGGCGATCCCGCACTACTTCGTGCTCTTCTTCCTCGGGGTCGCGTTCGTCGTCACCACCCTGGTGTCCGGATTCGTGATCCTGTTCACGGCGCGGTATCCGCGGGCCCTCTTCGACTTCGGCGTCGGCGTTCTCCGGTGGTGGTGGCGCGTGCAGTTCTATACCTACTCGGCCCTGGCGACGGACCGCTACCCACCCTTCACCCTGAAACGTACCGACTATCCGGCGGACTTCGACGTCGATTATCCCGTGCGGCTGTCCCGCGGACTGGTGCTCGTGAAGTGGTGGCTGTTGGCGATCCCGCACTACCTGATTCTGTCGCTACTCGCGGGAGGGTGGTTCGGAAGCTGGCGTGCCGGAGCGTTCGCCACCGACGGTGCGCACTACGGGCAGACGTGGCTCGTCGGTTCTCTGCTCGGTCTCGTGGTGACCTTCTCGGCAATTGCGCTTCTCTTCACCGGACGGTACCCACACGGTCTTTTCGACTTCGTGATGGGCATCAACCGCTGGGCGTTTCGCGTCGCGGCCTACGCGACCCTGATGCGGGACGAGTACCCACCGTTCCGCCTCGACCAGGGACCATTCGAGCCAGATGAGCCCGGGCCACACTCGCGCGGAGACGATTCCGGTGCCGACACCTCTCCGGAAAGGCCCCGCCCATGAAAGTACTGGTGGCGTACGCGACAGCGAAGGGCTCGACCCGCGGGATAGCCGAGAGACTCGGGTCGTGTATCGAAGGTTTCGGGCAGGAAGTCGATGTGCGGGCGGCCGCGGACGTGTCACACGTGCACTCCTACGACGTGATCGTTCTCGGTAGCGCGATCCATGACGGGCAGTGGCTCGCCGAGGCCTCCGACGCGGTCGAGCGCCTGCGGTCGCAATTCGAGGGGAAGCGAGTGTGGGCGTTCTCGGTGTCGTCGGTGGGCGTCACCAGCACGACCCTGTCCAAGCGGCTGGCGCGTTTTCTGCGTCGCGTGACACCGGAGCCGCGAGCGGTGCGGTTGCTGCGGGATGCGGCCGATGTGCGCGATCACCGTTTCTTYGCCGGGGCGATCGCCCCGGGTGATTGGCCGGGATTCGGGCGAGTTGTCTTCAGGCTCATGGGTGGGCACTACGGCGACGCCCGGGACTGGGCGGACGTGTGCGCGTGGGCAGGCACCATTGCCGCCGAATCGACCCGGGACACGGAAAGACGGACCTAGATCCAGTGGTCGGCGCCGCCGAGGCATTGCTCTCGCGGTGCCGTGCCGGTGGAGGTGAGATCGGAGGAGCATCGATGAGTCCATGGAAGAGGCGTGTGACGTGGTCGAGTCTGACAACGCCGCAGCGCGCCGCGCTGGTCGTGGCGGCGGCGGTGCAAGTGGGGCTGGCCGTGGCGGCCTGGGCAGATCTGGCGAAGCGTGATCCCCGCGAGATCAGGGGGAGCCGAACTATTTGGGCTGCCGTGATCGCGGTGAATTTCGTCGGGCCGATCGCGTATTTCCGGTGGGCTCGCCGTACCCCGGACGAGGCACGGTGAGGGCGCGAGAATCGTTCAGGACGACTCGATTCCCTCCCTCTGCTTGACCTCGCGCCGAAGCGCGTCGAGCTGCGGCGCAGTTCCGAGTGCAATGAGAATCGTGCCCGGGTCCAGACGTCGCTCCGGCGGGGGATTGGCGACGAACTGTCCCGTCGGCGACCGCAACGCCATCAACAGCGAGCCGGTGGCCGCCGCGAGGGCCGCTTCCGCCAGCGTCCGCCCGGCCAGCGGCGAACCAGCCGAGACCTCGACCTCCTCGATCCGGTAGTCCAGTGTCTCGTCGTGCATCACGACGTCCAAGAACTCGGCGACATGTGGCTGGAGTGCGAAGGCACCCATCCGGCGCCCCCCGATGAGTTGAGGGTTGACGACGCGGTTTGCTCCCGCCCGAATCAACTTGGACGTCGAACCATCGTTGCGGGCGCGGGCAATGATGATCAGATCCGGCCGCAACGCACGGCTCGAGAGGGTGACGTAGACATTGTCCGCGTCGGTGTCGAGCGCCGTGATCAGGGCGTGGGCACGGCCGATTCCCGCCGCTTCGAGAACCTGGTCGTCGGTGACATCCCCGACTATTGTCGGGACGTCGAGGTCGGCGAGGCGCTCCGGATCTCGGTCGACGACGACGACCGGCATCCCGAGCGTGGCCAGGTACTGCACTCCGGCCCGTCCGACCCGGCCGAAACCACAGATGATCGTGTGCCCGGTCGTCCTGCTGATGTGTCTGTCCATTCGCCGACGCTCCATGTGCTGACGTAGATGTCCTTCGATGAGTGCTTCGAGGATTACCCCGAAGGTGTATAGCGCCGTACCGACACCTGCCAGTATGAGCAGGATCGTGAAGATCTGGCCCACCGCACCGAGTGGGTGGACCTCACGAAACCCGACCGTGCTGATCGTCGTCACGGTTTGGTACAGCGCATCCAGAATACCGAAGCCCAGGACGACATACCCGAGCGTGCCTGCAACGACGACGAACCCGAACGCCCCCAGTGCGCGGCCGATCCTCAGGAGGGGACTCATCACGGTCCGCCCGGCCGGGACGGCGGTGGAGGCGTCTCGTCTCGTCACCGGCGCACGATCAGCAGCGGGCAGGTGAGCGCGTGGAGGAGCGCCCGACTCGTCGAACCGAGCAGCAACGAGGTGAAACCACCCCGCCCATGGCTGCCGGTCACCACCAACTGCGCTCCCTGCGATTGCTGAAGCAAGTGGTGAACCGGTCGATCTCGGACGACAACTTTGCGGACGGACACGTCCGGATACTTGTCCTTCCATCCGGCGAGGCTCTCCGACAGGACCGCCCGTTCGGCGGTTTCGATTGCCGACCAAGGAAGTTCGTTGTCGCTGAGATCGGCTGGTGCAATGGCGACACCGACCACCACCGGGCCGTCCAATGGCGGCGCGTCCATTTCTGGCATTCCGCGGATCACCGCCACCGGGCACGCTGCATGACTGGCTGCTGCGGAGCTGACCGATCCGACCAGTCCGCCGGTGAACTCTCCGAGGCCACGCGAACCGACGACCAGCATGCGAGCCGACTCGGCGGCGTCGAGTAGGGCCCGCACGGCCGAGCCGTGACGCAGCGACGTCCGGAGGGTGAGGTGGTTGCCGGGCACGCTCCGCCGGGCGAGTTCGGCGGCCGTGGCGAGACGCTGAGTGCCCGCATATTCCACGCCGCTGAACACACCTGCGGAGAGGTTGACGGCGTCGCCGAACGTACCGGGCGCCGTCAGGAGGGAGGACACCAGAAGTAGCGGGACTCGATGGTGGACGGCCGCATCGGCGGCCCAGCGCACGGCGTCGAGCGATTGCGCCGATCCGTCCACACCCACGACTATCGGTGAATCAGTCTGCATGTCGATTCCTCGTCTCTGTTCGGTCGTGCCGGCCACGTAGAGAATGTGCCACCGCCGCGTGACCGTCTCGACAGGGCACACAGTCTCCAAATCGCGGAGCGGCCGCTCACAGCGAGTTCACACCGTGGAGAAGCAGGGCGGGCAAACCCGGGACCATCAGTCCGACACCGACCGACACGATCGCGGCGCCGACGACCCGATGATGCGGATTACGGAAGACGCCGAGTCCGATGAAGACGACCGCTGCTGCGCCCCCGAGGACGGTGAGGGGAGACGTCACCGACAACGCCGCGAAGCCCACGAAGGCGGCGGCCGCGACCCATGGCCATCGCAGATCTCCGGCGTCGAGATATTGTGCCTGCATGACGGCTCCTCTCCTCGTCCACCAGCGTCGGCGTGCCACCATCACGGGACAAGGGTCCTAGGGCCTCACCTCGTCGCATTCCTCGARCGATCCCCCGGAAGGGTCCAAATGCCCTGGTGACGAGATCGCCGGTGCGCGATCGTGGAGTGAGCACGGAGGTGAAGAGAATGGTCAAGCGTTGGCTGGTCATGGAGACCGAGAACGACGACCTGCGAATGCCGTTCGCTACTCGTCTCGCGGGGGCCGGACGGCATCTACCCACGACACATCTCACGACCACGGACCTGATGTCGACCACCCGGCACTCGACTCACATCGACCTCGAGCGGCTCACCGGGATCCGCGAGCGCCGGGTGTCGGTGGGGGACGAGGACTCCTACACACTGGCGATCTCGGCGGCACTGGATTGCCTGGAACGGTCGAACCGGGACGCCGGGTCGATCGATGTGGTGGTCAGTTGCAGCATCACCAAGTTTCACGGCGGTCTCACCCAATGGCTGGAACCGACGATGAGTAGTGCGGTCGCCCAGGCGATCGGCGCGCCGGGGGCGATGACCTTCGATCTCTCGAACGCGTGCGCCGGCATGTTGACCGGTGTGACGGTGATGAACAACTGGATCCGTCAGGGACTCGTCGAACGGGCACTTGTCGTCAGTGGTGAGTACATTTCGCAGCTCGGACAGAATGCTGCCCAGCACATCCGGAACATCATGAGCAAGGAGCTTGCGTGCCTCACGCTCGGGGACGCCGGGGCCGCGCTGCTCCTCGAACGTGCCCCTGCCGGATCGGCCGGGATCGGTTTGGCCGGATTCACCACCGTCGCCGACTACAGTCGGCTCTGTCTCGCGTACCCGAAGGGCGGCGACCCCGGCGCCCGGATGTTTACCAACTCGCGGGGGATCCAGCGGGCAGCGATCGCGGACACCCCGCTGTTGTTGCACGAGGTGCTCGACGCCGCCGGGATCTCCCTCCACGACATCGATCACGTGATCACACACCAAACCTCGGCGCGGGCGATCCGCAAAGGGATGGCCGAGGTGACCGCCACGCTGGGCGATTCTCCACGGCACGACGCGGTCATCACCGTCGACCGCTACGGAAATACGGCCTCGACGACCCACACCGTCGCGCTCGTCGAGGAACTCGAAGCAGGCCRCATCCAAGCGGGTGAGACCGTGGCGTTGATCGCCCTCGCATCGGGTTTGGAGATCGGCGTCGTTCTGTTGACCCTGGACGAGGAATTGGTGGCACGCTATGGGCACAGTCATTGATCGGCTCGACGTCACACGAGGCGGCTGGCGTACCCGCCACAGTGCATTGCATCTCGCGGTGTCGGCCGCCCAGACCTGCCTCGAACGGGCCGGTCGGAATGCCGATGACCTGGACCTGCTCGTCAACGTCGGGTTGTACCGCGACCGGAATCTGGGAGAGCCCGCCCTCGCGGCGCTCATCCAGGAAGATATCGGTGCCCACCCGGAGGACCCCCACGACGACACGCACGGGACCTTTTCCTTCGATGTCGCAAACGGATCCTGTGGGGCTCTCAACGGTCTGCAGATCGTCGACGGATTCCTGCGGTCGCACACGATCGACTGGGCGCTGGTGGTTGCCAGTGATGCCGATCCCGGACGTGGGATGAGCGAGCACTTTCCGTTTGCGCCGACGGGTGGAGCCATCCTCTGCCGCTGGACCGACGACGAATTCGGCCTGGGGCCCGTCCATTGGGTGAATTGCTCCGATGCCGGTG